>CALEWF010000254.1 GCA_937925455.1 uncultured Flavobacteriales bacterium
CGCACAATCTATTGGGTTGTAATTACCTTTCAAATAGAAGCTGTTAACAGCAAAATAAATAATACTTCTTTAAACATGTTAGTTGTAATTACCTTTCAAATAGAAGCTGTTAACAGCGAAAAAACAATTATTAACTTGACCCCACAGTTGTAATTACCTTTCAAATAGAAGCTGTTAACAGCAGAATAAATAAATCTTTCTTAAAATCAAGTAATTATGTGGTTTTTGGGGCTGTTAAATTTTCTCATATTTCAAAGAACGTTCAATCATATCTTTTATTTTTTTATTTATAATGCAATATGGATTGTCGGCATCGGTTGTTTCCAACAGTTCTTTTAGCTTGTTAAAGAAATCATCAATTTGTAGTGGTTTTATCTTTTCTTCTATTTCTTTTTTCGTTACTGCTTTAAAATTATGTGCTGCAATGCTTTGATTGCGCAAACCTGATAAATTTTCGATCGTTTCCAGAAATTCAAATTTATCGCTATCAAACTCTTTTTTATTCCTAAAAAATTCAAGAATTCTTTTTAGTAGCAGCGTGCTGGGATTATCCTCATCATATTTTAATTGGATTTCTTTTTTATTTACCTTTAATGGTTGATCTAAAAATGCTTGGAGTTCTGGTATTTTTTTTAATACCGGTAAAAAATTTTCTTTCCAATTATGAGATTCGTAATCTATCTTCAAAAGTTTCTTTACTTGTAAGCTTAAATAGGCTTCGTACAAGCGAAATATACGCGACAGAAAGTCAACATAATTTTCCTGTTGAAATTTAATACACAAATTAAAATACAGCTCTTTTAAATAAGCTTCCGGATTGTTTTTATCAAAATCCAATTTTTTTATTGGCTCATCGTTTGCAATTTTTATATCATCCAAGAGTTGATTGCATTTTTTAAAGTTAAACGCCAAACGATGATGGGCATACTCGGCTAATTGTCGTATTTTTTTATGTATAACATTAAGCTGTGTAATTGCTGCATAATCGTATCGGTGAGCAAATTTTTCGGCAAGGTGCAGGTTTTGAGCCAAAAGAAATCGCGAAAATGATTTTATTTCAATTACGCTGGAATTGCTTTCGTTTACTTGCAATTCGGGTTTCAACTTTTCAGGATAGAGATACATGCAGGTAAGGCGCAGGGCATTGTTCAGGGCATCAATACCACCTACCAGGTGCAGGTATAATTCGTTTGCTTCTTCAAGTTTATTTAGCGGGTATTGATTAAAATTTTTTGCAAAGTAGCCATACATGCTGTCAAGCCGTATGACATCGCTGGATCTGACATTAAAAATTTCAATTTTCGGGTATTGTTTAGCATAATGCTGCATGATCCATTTTTGGGCAATTTCGGCAAAATACAAGGTATCATTAGGATGTTCTTCCGGTTGATTAGTGGCTACTAAAATAAGTTCATCGGCCGATTGCAGGTGTTTTAAGGTAGGTTCTAAAATAGGTAAGCTAAGGTAAGATTTTACATGATCGAAATTTTCATAAATAATCTTGCCGGCGCAGCGTGCCTGGTATAAGGTGATGCTGTTTGTATCATTTTTATTAGGTAAAAAGCTTTCTAATGCTTCAATTTTTTTATCGGAGGTAAGATATTCTTTTTTTAATTGAATATCGCGTGTGCCAATGGTTGCAATAATTACTTTATTCATATCTTATTTTTATTTAAACGTAAATGTACAAATCCTAATGGAGTGCCATCGGCTAAAAATCGGCGCGTTTTGGGATATATTTCATTCTCAATGGCTCTTAATTTTTTCCGGATCGAACGCTTTATTTCGTTATTTACAAAATTTTCTTCCAGCCAGTCGCCCGTCATGTTTAAATATCCGGTTGCAAAGCCTATTCGCAAATAGCATTCGTTTTCGCCGGCTTGTTTTATTGTTTTATGCAAAGTGTTTAATTGGGTAACATAGGATTCCAGTATATCATCATCATACTGTTTAATCAGATTAATTTCGTTTTCAAGCAGTCGTAACGTGTGATTGTTTAATACCTTAAACAGCGATTGGTCTAAATATTTTAAATGTTGGGTTGGGTATTTTTCTTTAATTTTATTTGTCAATTTGTTTTGCTTTTCAATATGTTTTAATAATTCTATTTCGCCGGGTACCTGAATTCTGCAGGTAGCACTTTGGTTGGCGCTAATACATTCTACCTGTTGAATGGTGTTAGGTTTTCCTTTTACATTAAATTGCCAGTCAGCGCCTTTTTTGTTGGCTATATTCACTTCGCACAGGGTAGTTTTTTCAAATAAAGCATCGCCCACACGTAAAAATTTCATCAGGTTTAATTGGATTTCACCCAGTGCTTTTTCCAACAGTATTTTGTCATTTATTTTATATTGGGGCTTTTCACTTTTAGTCTTCTTTGATAAATCAAAAATATTTGCTATATTGTTGAATATCTCATCTTTCCAAATTATTTTTAAAAAGATGGCTGTGCGAATGGCGCCCTTGATGCTGCTTCCGGGAATCATGGCTTTGCCGTTTCCGCTATGAATTTGTAGAAAAACATCTTGTTGTTTAAGGGCTCTTTTGTGCATTAAAGGTATGCTGCGCAGGGCTACATCGGTAGGTTTTACATCGGGTTTACTTGCTTTTAGTGTAGGCATTAAATCCTGATTTTTTTCAACCGCTTCGGTCCATCTATCTATGTTTTTATAGCCTACAATCTGAAATATTTTTTCAAAGTCGGCTATATGAATAGCCTGATGCGTTTCGTCTTCAAAAAAATCGAGTTTATTAAAAACCTTTACACCCGAACCAATGTGCACAGGGGTTATGGTATGAATAGTAATTTCAGGCATAGTGTTAAAATAATTACTTTAAAAAAGGTATAAATACAGATTGTCCGCATCTCCAAATCGGATGACTGGTATCACCAGGAGCAATGTTTACTTGTTTTCCTTTTAACGGAGTTGGAACAACAAAGGCAGAGCCTTCGCTAAACATGTAAATGCTTTTTTTACGTTTGGCAAACAACCCTTTATGCGCCGTGTGTGTAATGTATCCTCCACGTTTTACAAGTTCGTACGAAGCCTCGTTTGCGGTAATTTCCATTGCCTCATCGTGTGTAGGACAAAACAGCGATAAATTAATCAATCCATCTACTTTATCAGGAATATTCAGGCTTAAACCATCATTAATTATTTGATAAGAAAAGGTGCCGTATCCGTGTGTTTTGTCGCCTCCAATACCATTGTCGGCCATAAGTTTTAAGGCGGCTTCAAAGGTGTTGGTCAAAACCCCTTTTTCGAGTATAAAATACAATCCCGCTTGCGGATGAAACTGAATTAATTCAATGAAATAAGGAGTACTTTCTCTTGCATAAATTCCGTTTTCATCGTATTCGTTAATGGTTACTTTTTGAAATGGGGTTTTGGAATAAATTTTACATTCAATGCGGTGTGAAAGCGTTAAAAATTTGCCATGGTTACTTAAATTGTCTTCACATATAGGTGTTGGTTGATTGAATATTATTTTTTCAAAAGCATCTTTGTCAACAAATCGAATGTTCTTTAATTTTTTATTGGCAACACTCTCATTGTTCTGGACGTTAAATTCAAAAGGAAGTTTTAAGAATGGCTTGGGGAAAAACAGCGTAGTATCAAAAAACGGAAAGGCACTGCTGATACCGCTGAACGATTGGCGTAATTTGTCTGTTTCAGAACTATCGTATAATTGAATGGCATTAACCAGCAATGCAGCCTTTAAGGTATCGGAATGTAAATAATCGAAATTATGTACATGCTCACCTTTACCATTGCTCAATTGAATCCCTTTGGGGAAATAGAGTTTAACGATATCAAAATTTTTGGTCATCATACTTATCGTAATTCGCTGGGCAATTCAATAATGTACTCTTTTTCTTCTTCTTCATTTTTATAAAATCCGGCGGAACGCTCTTTAATGGCATGAATTGAAAATTTTACCTGTCCGCTTCCCCGGCTGCCTGCACCGCCCAGATAGTCGTTTTGCACCAAACGCAGACCCGAAATTGTATCGTTGATCAATTGATTTTCATCATCGCCTACAAAAATGTTTAAAACAATATAGAGCTTAAAGCGAGCTCCTGCGGGTACACGTTCAATAGTTCGAGGCACTGCTGCTGAGGTAATCCGGTCAATAACTACTTCTGTTTTCGATTCGGTGTAGGGTAAATCGGTATTGATAAAATCTTTTTCATCGTTTAATAATTCACCATCAAATACCATGATGCGCGATGGGCGTTGTTTATCATCACCACCGGATGAACCAAATAATTTACACGCATTGGTATTTGGATCATCAGAAGGTCCATTTATTACTTTTCCCATAGTTTTATTTCCGATAGTTCCATCCCGTAGCTCGATAAGCGAACGCATTTTACCCTTTAAAGAGCTGCCGGGGATGTAGGGCTTGTTGTTTAAGGGGTTGCGAATTACAGGGCTATCCACTCCCCCAATAGCCATTGCGGTAGCGGTACCGCCAATTTTCAAACCGGTAACTGCCATAGTTTCGCCGGTAATAATCAGTTTTTTTACAAGTTTCATATTGCTTATTTTGTATATTGGAACAATTGTTTTTAATTACTTCTTCCTCCGTATGCTTTATGATAAGCCAGAATGGCTTCCAGAAAATCAATATAGTTTTTAAAGGATTGTTCTAATTGGCTTTCATCGCTTATCACAGCCTCATAGGCTTTATCCATTACCTCTTTAAATTTGGTTGTTTGTTTTTTTTCAGCCCGTTTAGCCAAGTAAGCGAGTTTGGGTTTAAGCATGTAAAATGCGCTTTTTTCCTTGCTTATTCCTTTCAGTTGGATTCGCTTTACTTCCCCGAAGAAATTTCGTATTTGCGAGGTAGTCATTCCATGTGCCAGATATTCACCAAAATTTTCGCAAAATGAAATGGTATTGTTATCGAATCCATTTTTTATCCATTCGGGTCTAAATTCAGAAACATAGTCGTTTGAAGATTCTCTGTTTCTGTCTTTGTTTCTGTCTTTGTTTCTGCTATCAAAATTTTTGTTGTAATTCATAAGTGCGTTAATTTTTATTGGTTCGTAATAATAATTCTGTCCATCGGGCGGCAATTGCTAGCAGCTCTACAAAGTGATAATTACCTGTGATTTTATTTTTTTGATAGGTATTGCATATCATATTTTTTTGTAATATATCAAGGTGTTCTACAAACTCCTGATTTTTTTTGCGGTATTGCTGCTTCATTCTTCCAAAATTGTAAGCCATTATCCATTGCCATTGCGGATTGAGATTATTTGCTTCGGCTTCTTTTTTCATTTCGTATATTCTTCCTATTCTTTCCAGAAGGGATTTGGGGATATCCTTGTTGGTATAGATGTTGAATAATTCATCTTTGAGTTCTTTTACAATACTAAATTCATGATTCCAATTGAGTGGATAATCAAAGATTGTGATGCTGTTTTTTTCTTCGGCGTTGCAAATATGTTGTTTGGCTTTTTTTTCAGCCTCACCGGCCATTTCAGCTGCTTTGAGTATCGGGAATTTAGTAGATACCATTGCAATACCGGCCGAAAGGGTTAATTGATTGTTATAGCAGACCCATTTGCGGAATTCTTTGTTTATTAAATCGGCAAATTCAATAACAACATCCCATTTACCCACAACAAATAAATCGTCTCCACCAGAATACACAAAAAAAATATGATTTTTGAAATTTTCATTTTTGTTTCTCAGCGTATTGATGTATCCTTTAAAAAAATAATCCAGGCTCCGGCTCAATGCAGTGTAACGCGAAAAGGTCTTTCGTTTATCAGAAAAACCACGTATAAATACAGAACCTAAATTATCAACATCCATTCGCAAAACAGCTATACGCTTAAACTCACCGGTTCCGCCCAAATCGTTGAAGCTAATAATTTGACCATCGTGGTTTTTGGGGAAATCATTTCCACCTATAAAATCAAAACCAAAAGAATTTCGGTTTCCTTTAATATTTGGAAATACTTGTGTGCTGTTGATGCTTATAATATCTGCATTGTCGAAAACTGAATTTATATTTTTCGGCATAAAGTAGCAATAGTGCTCAGATACCGGCGATTTTACAAAAAAATCAAATGAAGGCACCCCACCTTGTTTATCTTTGGAAAATGCTATAATTGACGTGTTTCTTAAATTTTCACCCAATTCAATCTGCGAAGCAGTATGTTTAGAAACAACTAATTCATCAACTACTTTAATGTCTGATTGATTAGTAATTTCTTCACCGGTAATCATATCCAACTGGGTATTGTTGCCTACTCCGGTTGGCTCAAAGAAATATTGATAATCATCACTCAGGTTGTTTTTAAACTTAGAGCGTTTTTTGAGATTTAGTTCATCGTTGAGTGC
>CALEWF010000255.1 GCA_937925455.1 uncultured Flavobacteriales bacterium
TTCCAAGTCCTCGGGGCTCAGCCACACATGGCATCGGGGTAGCGGTGTCTTCGTGCCCTCAGCCCCGCAACCCCGTGCCCTGTGGGCTTCGCCCCTGCGGGCTTTCCACTTCCATCCGCAGCAGTCCGCCCCTGCGGGTACGGATGATTTGAAGATGAATCAATTTGGAAATGAAATAATTTGAAGATGTGTTGATTTGAAGATGTATTAATTGTATAGTATTCATAATTCGTAATTGATAATTTGTAATTGATAATTCGTAATTGATAATTCGTAATTGATAATTGGGTCAGAAGGTGCATAGTTTACAAACCGCATTGATAATGCGTTTTGGTAGTTGGTTGTAGGCGGAGAATGCGTTGTAGCATACAGATTGCTTCCCCGCCAAAGGCGGGTCGCTATGACGGGTTGGGGCAATGGGGCAGCTGGTGAATTCGCCACTATAAGGCGGAGTAACACGCGGCCGCCTTCTCTAAATTATTAATAATATAAAATTCTAATGACAATTTTGAAGAGAAATAATGAAGAAGTCATAAAATATAAAAGCCCGAATAAATCGGACTTTTACTTAATAATAAACTTATACCTTATTGTTCCCACAAATTATGTTCGTAATCCATTAAGGTATTTTTGATATCCTCAGCTTCTAACAAAGCATCTAAACCTTTCACATAATCTTCAATACGACGATCATATGTATTGTCCACTTTGTAAATCATGCTACTAAATTGACGTTTCATAAAAACATCATCATAGGTTAGACGCTGACCAAAGTTATAAGGATTATACACCTCTTCATTGATCAACACTTTACGCAATTCTGGAAAGTACAACCAAAACATTTGTTTATAATCACGGAATTCACCAGTGTTAGGATCAATTACAGCCATTAACGGACAAATACCGATAATTCGTGGTTCTAAAACAGAACGTTGCTTTTCAAAAGTCCAATCTTCTTTTAAGCGATATTGTTTTACATTACTTGGATCAAATGCAGTAACAATTACCGTATCATACCAATCATAGGGAGGATAAGGACGCTGCATTTGCATTGAGTCTCTTCTCACCCCAATATTAGCAACTTCAGCCGTAGTCATTTCAGCTTTAAAATCATCCCCCAGCATCGGATCATAGGCTCTTACAGACTGCTCTGTAAGCACAGCATCCATAATCACCGTAATTAGATTCTTGCGGAGATTAGTTGGTTTTGTAGGATAATACAACGGTTGATTGATTTTTTCACGTAAATCAATCATACGCCATATCCTACGCTGAAACATCACATCCGCTTCACGCATGTGAGCATAAGGCACCACACGACGATTCGGATAATGAATTTTATCAAAAACCCCATCTCTAGGAGTAGGCGTTAATACTTGAGTATGCAAAGTATTACCCAAGCTTATGATTAAAAACGCTGCGCTGATAATGAACGATAATTGTTTCATACGAATTTATTGTATGGTGAATACTGCATTGGTTGTTCTTGTTTCACCTCCGGGTACAGATATTTTAACATCATCAAAATAAACTTTTGTACCACGGGATAATCCACGAATCTGATTTTGAACATCGGCCGGAAGAGCATTACCTGTACATTGCTTATCAAAATATCCGTTTTTCGTTCTAAATGCTACAGTAAATGAACGGATATTGGCATACATATCAAAATCAAAATCTTCCATCTCAGGAATTAATGGACTTGCAGCAGCGGCAGCAGCACCAACCTGTTCCCCGTTTTTCTTTCCACCCCATTTAATAATAGGAGTAGGAACGCGTTTGACACGGAATTCATAAGTACCCATACTTGATGTTTTGCCATCTTCCATTTTTGCTGATACAGAAATTGTTATCTTATTACCTGTACCAGGTTTTACAATATAGTTTCCATTTGAACCAGAAATAGTTCCACCATTACAAGCAACGACAATGTTATTGGGCGCAACTCCCGGTACACTCACAGATACTGGGTTATCTAAGCCACGGTACATCACATTCATCTTAGTAGGTGAAACTGTAGCTGAGGGAGGAGAGACATTATAAATAGTGGAGTAAGGATAAGATGTTTCCTTTTGTGTTTTAGGGTCAATCATTTTAATAACTCCGGCAAAAGTACGTTCTCCAGCACCAGAAGCCGGAATTGAAACATAACCTTTTCCGTTAATAATTTTTGTGGAATCTAATTGCGTTCCACCAACAACATTCATAGTCAAAGTATCTACCTCTGTTCCATATATGATAGTGGGTTTAAAAGAAGTACTATAGGCTGCCAAAAACACCTCAGCTTCAAAATTAGAACCTGAAACCACAAAACTAGATTTAGGTATTACCTTCGCTTCAACCGCATCAAATTTGAAAGCTGTAGCAGATATTTGATCCCAGAAATGAGTTAACATCTCAGATTCAGCTCCTTTAACAATATTTTCCCATTTTGTAAGCTCCACTAAAGCCGCAGACAATGGAAGATGATAAAAATACTTCATTTCCCATTGACAACGCTTATCTTTTTTACAAGCTGGATCTTCTGCATCAGGATCGGGAGTGTTAAGCAACGCCAGACGCTCTTCCATCATAGCTTTATTTTTAGCATCTACAAGCTCTAATAAAGCAGCCTTATATTCATTTAATTTATTTTTTAGTTCCCTAGCTTTTCCTTTTTCTACTTTATCAGGTTCTGCACCAAAATAATGCGTAGGCTTATCATAATCGTCTTTTTTGGATATAAGTCCTGGATTTTGGATTCGATTGTTAGCCTCTTCATCGGTTGGCGCAGCATCAACTAACTTCACCAATTCTACTTTTAATCCATGAATATATTGGCTCATTTCGTCGGCAAGTGCACGAACTTTTTTTGCTCTTTCATGCAATTGCTTCACTCTTGGATTTTTGCCTTTATTCACTACTTCATCCTGATTGTGAAATTCGGCATACCAACTTCCATTTTTCTGTTCCAAATTTTGCTTTTGTTGTAATAATCCAATATTAACCACCACAAAGGCGTCGAGAATTTCTTTAGATACGTTCAAAGCAAGAAGTGCTGTCAACACGAGGTACATCATGTTAATCATCTTCTGCCGTGGTGTCTGTTTACCTCCTGCCATGTCTATAAATCATTATTAGGATATACAGATAAAATTAAAATCTTAACGGTTAATGTTCATAGCAGCCAGCATATTGCCATAAACAGTATTTAATGCGGATAGATTTTTACCTAACGCATGAATTTCTTCTTTGTATCGTTTGGTGTCTTCTACAGAAGCATCCAAATACTTTAATAATTCATTGATGTTGGAATATGCTTTAGCACTTGATTCTACATACTCTTTTGTACCTTGTATTTGTAACTCATATACTGAATTAAGAGCCGCAAGATTTTTAGATACGCGTTGCAACTGTTCTCCGTAATTTTGACCATCAGCGGAAGAAATTACAGTAAGCGATTCGGCTGCTTTCACATATGATTCAGACAATTTACTAACATTGGTAGCTGCACTTTTTACACTAGTAACAAATTCATTATTGGCTGCACCAGCATCAGCAATAGAACTTAAGCTATTTGCACTTTCACTTAACTTACGCATGCCCTCTCCTAAAGATTGTATCAATTCCGGACCAATTTTAGCTTCTTCCAGAAGTTTATCTAACTCTTGTGAAATTGAATCTTTAGCTCCTCCCGCTTTCTTACCTTTATCTTTTCCATGATCATGTCCTCCTTCACCACGAAGTTCAGGATATACTAAGGTCCAATCTAATTCTTCGTGTGGAGGTTCAAATGCAGAAATTGCAAAGATAAACGCTTCGGTAAGCAGTCCTACCGTAATCATAATGTTAGCAATGGGAAGGTGAAGAATTTTAGCCCAGGCTCCTACGATTACTACTGCGGCACCTAAGCCGTAAACCATACCCATGATTTGTTTTCCCGTCTTACTTTTAAACAAAAATTTCATGTTGTTGAAGATTAAATTAGGTTAAGAAATAAATAAAAAAACCAAGTTAAAATTAAAGGATTTATATAGATGCCTTTCAGCAAACTATATCATTAGTTAAAATCAGATTTATCACGACCCATAAATGTTTGAACACAACGGAAGCCGATGTAGCTTTTAGATGTATCCTGATACTCATACAAACGAGCTGATACTTGCAAGTAATAACCTACATCCTTCCAAGAACCACCACGTATAACCTTACGCTTTAACACTGGGGGATCTGAAGCTTTAGCATCATATTTAAGATCTGGATTGAGGTCATGAGAGAAGGTATAACCAGACTCTTCAAATGCCACAGAGGTCCACTCTGAAACATTACCAGCCATGCAATACAAACCAAAATCATTTGGATTGTAAGAATCTACAGGTAACGTATGGAAACCACCATCATCAATGTAATTACCACGTAAAGGCTTAAAGTTACCCAAAAAACATCCTCTTGAATTACGGATGTAAGGACCTCCCCAAGGATATGGGCTTAAATCCAATCCACCACGTGCTGCATATTCCCATTCAGCTTCAGTAGGAAGGCGGAAATCATGAACTGGGAAATCACCATTTCCAATCAAATAATTATTCATCAGCTCTGTTCTCCAATGACAGAAAGCATTAGCCTGCTTCCAATTTACACCTACTACCGGATAATTATCATAAGCAGGATGCCAGAAATACATTTTTGTCATTGGTTCGTTATAAGAATACTCAAAATCTGCAATCCAAACAAGTGTATCTGGATATATCGGAACCATTTCTTTGCGAATAAAAGTTCTTCTATCATGACGGGTGGGAGAACCGGCAGCCGGACCGGTATATTCCTGATAATAAGTTTTATCGTCTTTACCATTAATTCCTTTTTCAGAATTATAGCGGGTTTCACGATATTTATATTTAGATGCTTCTACAAGGTCAATCCACCAATAGGTGTAAATCAATTTATTTACGTCAATTTCGCGTTTACGCATGTAACGCTGATCTTCTGGATAATACAATTCTTCAAGGGCTTCACGCACTTCTTGGTCTTGAAAACGAATTTTAGTTTTCCAATTCAGCAATGGAGGATCAATTTCTTCATCAAAATCATTTTCTCGGATAAAGAAACGGTCTTCATCCACGTTGGTACCCAAAATAGTTCTCATCAAAGAGTCTCTAACATAATAAACGAACTGACGATATTCATTATTAGAAATCTCAGTTTGATCCATGTAGAATGCCTGAACAGAAACTGTCTTACTAGGAGATAAAAATGCCTGAGGCACTTCCTGGTCACTGTCTCCCATGTTATAGCTACCCATGGGAAGATAAACCATACCATAGGGATCTGCCTGGTACCACTTGGGGCGACCTTGTACTCCGATTAACTGGCCCTGATAGCCTTTACTACAGCTGCCTAGTAACCAAACTACACCGGCGATTAACGCTAGTTTTCTCATGTTTTTGTTGTTTTTGGCGAATTTATTTTCACTATATAAACGATTCCTCATTTATATTATTTTACATTTTTTATGACTAATTGTTAATTATTTCTTATCTATTAAGGTTTAGTTTAAAAACGATCTCTATTATAATCCAAGAAACGAACATTATAACGTTTAATAATTTCTTGCTCTTTGGTAATTTTGAAACAATACCGAAGCATTACTTCATGTGTACCTGAATTAAATGCATTTAACCTAGATGTATTTATGTCGTATGAATATCCGATTTGTAAGCCGTTTAACTTGGGAGTTAATGCTCCGAAATTCATTCCTAAATTGATTGCAACCGCATCCTGAATACGATAGGTTAATCCACCCCAGTAAAATTCTCTCCAAATAACATTGAGGTTAGCATCAAACTGCACGGTAGCAAATTCGGTCTTTAATAAAACATTGGGATTTAAATCAAAGTCAGAACCTCCGATACTTTTAAAGGTGTATCCACCCAAAACAAACATGTGTCTGGCATCTCGATAATTTAGGTTAGTAAACTCAGAGGCAGTAAGATGAGTTGCTGATACGCCAGCGTACCAGTTTTCTGTATGGTAATAAACACCTACACCTAAATCAAAACCAAAATTACTAATAGAAGAACCGGATGGTGGAATATTAGGATCAGGCATTCCACTAGGATAAATCCAAGTGGGATTTTCAATTCCTTTATTAGAAAAGCCAATATCAAAACCTACGGCTAAGTGACCCGGTCCTAAATTTTTTCTACGATATGCACCAGCTACACGCAAAGCATAGTTTTTTTGAAAACCAATATAATCTAGGTATGTAGTAAGGCCCGCAGCGATTTGGTTATTACCTTTTGTCCATACAGGCAAATCAATGGATAATAAAGCAGAAGTAGGTGCCCCATCAAGTCCTACCCATTGGAAGCGTCCCAACATGGTAGCACAAATGGCATCTTTGGCACCAGCATACGCAGGATTCATGATAAGCTTATTATTAAAAAACTGAGTAAACTGTGGATCCTGCTGTGCAGAAGCAGAATACACGAATGCCGCCGTAAAAGCTGATAATATAAGTTTTTTCATATTTGGTCTTAAACTGCTTAAATCGCTACAAGCACTATTCAGAATGTAAATATAAGCAAAAAAATTTTTATTTCCTCCAAATTTTAGTTTAGGAATTTTTAATATTTTCATTTAAGTTATTGATTATTATTGTTTTAATTTTAAACATCAGTCATTCAGCTTTTTGAAAACCCTAATCCAGCGGTCAGGAACTTCATTATGCGCAGCTATTTCATAATCTTTTGGTGAGCAAGGTACTAAATATTCTTGGATATGGTATTTACCCTGCTTTTTTTCACTTACCGGAACCCCCATCCACCACTTTTCTGTTACCTTGTTTTTATAAAAAGTTATTTCATCAGGGTAGCCCTGGTAAGCTACGTGATATTTGATGTAGGTATTATCATTCGTATTCATACTTTCCGGTTTTCTTAAATAATAACCTTCGATAAAATGCCAAATGCATTGAGCCATAAGGTGATTGTCAGTCCATTCCAGCTTACCGGCAGGCTTAATTCCATAAAAACCTATAGAAGTACATTTCAAACTTAAACCCGCATATCTAGCAAGACGACAAATTTCATCACTAGCTAGCCCATTAGGAGTTGAAAATAATGCATTAGGTGCATCAGCATATTTGACAGCTCCCAGGTCGAAGGAAGCAAAATCCACATCGCGTATTAAAGGTTCTGTTTCTTCAATTTTAGAGCGGACTTCACCTAACCGCAATAAATCAAAGTGAAAGCTTTTAAATAATTCGATAAGTTCCTGAGGATTTAGGTAAGTCTGATATCCGATATTGCAGTAGTTAAAAAGATGATTGTCTTTATCTGATAAAATTTTGCTTAAAAAATTTGAAGCTGTTAGTTCATCGGTAGCTTCACTGAAGTTTAAGGTAGAACTTACATTTAAAAGGTTACAATATTTACCAAGCTTTTTATAAGCCAAATAATTGGCATAAGTTAACTCTTTTCCTCCGCCAATGATAATTGGTACTACACCCATGTAAATAATTTCTGCCAATAAGTCTGATAATTTTTCGATGAGTGTTTCGAGAGAATTTCGAATGTTTAAATTTCCTAAGTCGGCTATTTTCACTTCGTAATTTCCTTTAAATAACCTATAAAACCAATAGCGAACATTATCTGGTGTTTGATAAATACTGGCTGACAAATCTGAGGTATCATACCCCACACCAATTATTATAATATCAAATGCATTTTCTTTGAGCTGAGGAAATTCATTTCCGTTGGCATAACTATAAATATTGGATGAATACTGGCTTCGATTAAAATCTTCGGCGAGTACCATATTACTTATCGGATTAAAAAAACTTTCCCAACTCATAGAGACTTAAATTGAGTGGAAAAGTACATGCAATTAAGTCACCATAAAAGGAGATGTAAATGAAGATATTTACAATTTAATCTTAATTACTTTGACTTGCTTGCAGCTTTCTTTTTAGCTGCCGATTTTTTCTTTTTTACCGGTGTGGCTTTTTTCTTGGCTGAGGCAGCCTTTTTAGCTTTAGATTCATTTGTTTGCTCTATTTTTAGCGAAACCTTCTTGGCTGATTTTCCAGAAGGCTTGGAAGTAGCAATAATTTCTTTTACCTCATCCAATGTTAATTTTTCTGCATCAGTTCCTTTGGGTATTTTATAATTTCCCTCCGCATTGGTAATGTAAGGGCCGAATCGGCCACGTACTATTTGAATAGCTCCATCTTCAAATGATTGGATGATTTTATTTTGTTCAGCATTACGCTTTTCAAGGATTAACTGGCGAGCTTGTGCCTGGTCAATTTCCATCGGATCAATTCCTTTGGGAATGGAAACAAACTTACCATCATGGCGAATATATGGGCCAAACCGACCAATTCCCACCACCATTTCTTTCCCTTCAAATTCTCCCAAAGAACGGGGCAGTTTAAATAAATCAAGCGCTTGTTCTAAGGTAATTGATTCGATACTTTGGCCTTTTCTTAAACTGGCATAACGTGGTTTTTCATTATCTTCTACTTCACCAATCTGAATCATAGGTCCAAATCTTCCAATCAGGGCATAAACTTTTTTACCGGAAGCTGGATCTATGCCTAATTCTCTTTTGCCAGTAACACGTTTGGATGTTTTTTCTGTTTCTTCTACGATTTCATGAAAAGGTTTGTAAAAACCTTTGATCATTTTTTCCCATTTTAAATTACCTGAAGCAATTTCGTCAAACTCTTTTTCAACGGTAGCAGTAAAATTATAGTCAACAATTTTACCAAAATGTTCTACCAAGAAATCATTCACCAACGCTCCAATATCAGTAGGAAAAAGTTTATTTTTTTCTGCACCGGTTATTTCTTCCTTTATTTCTTCTTCCAGTCGGTTATTTTTTAGAGAAAGCACATGATATTTTCTGATTTCGCCAGGGCGATCTTCTTTTACCACATATCCCCTATTCTGAATGGTTGAAATTGTAGGCGCATAGGTGGAAGGACGCCCTATTCCCAACTCTTCAAGTTTTTTTACCAAACTGGCTTC
>CALEWF010000256.1 GCA_937925455.1 uncultured Flavobacteriales bacterium
TATGAAGTAACCACCTGGGGTCAACCAATTTTGCTTCAATTGCAATAACTGTTATTTCAGATGTTTTTTTAATTGGTTTATTTATCTGTGCCCTCTGTGGTGAAAAAAAGTTTAACCGCAGAGAACACAGAGGAACACGGAGTACACAAAGAAAATGAAAGTAAAAAACTTAGTGTTCCTCTGTGTTCTCTGTGGTTATTTATGTAACAGTGGCTACGTAGGCTTTTGTTTTTCTGGATGCCTTCGGAAAATTTCTAATGCATAATTGGGGTTAAAAAAATTGGGATTTTTCACTAACCTTTATCCCCGGCTATCCACATCTGATGAGCTTTTCATTGGTTGTTAATTATATTTTTAATAAAAAACAACTCTAACCAGCTAATTCCAATCCCTTATCCAAAGCATCCCGAAGCACAGAAAATCCCTCAACACCCACCGATAAGCGAACCAACGAATCGGTAATACCACGTTTTAAACGATCTTCTTCCGGTACTACGGCATGCGTCATGCTTGCCGGATGCTCAATATAACTAATTACAGATCCCAAACTTACCGCAAGTTCCATTGGTGTATCAGGTCGGGCAAAATAATTCATCAGATTTACCCCGGCCTGATAACCTCCTTTTAATTCAAAGGAAATAACAGCGCCTCCATGCCTCATTTGTTTTTTACACAACGCATGCTGCGGATGGCTTGCTAATCCGGGATACCATACCCTACTCACCCGGGAGTGTTGTTCTAAAAATTCGGCCAATTGTTGAGCAGTCTTACATTGATGCTCCATACGAACTCCCATTTCCTGAATGGTTAAACTATTTAACCAACTTTCAAAGGGAGAGGGTGTAGGTCCTAAATCTTTATACACTGGATATACTTCTTTGCTAAAAAACTCATAGGGTCCCAGCGCAGCTCCTGCAATTGAAGCAGAATGTCCATTCACATATTTGGTTAATGAATGTACCACCACGTCAGCACC
This sequence comes from uncultured Flavobacteriales bacterium, assembly GCA_937925455.1. GTDB lineage: Bacteria > Bacteroidota > Bacteroidia > CAIKAF01 > CAIKAF01 > BA4. The sequence continues at coordinate 977 of CALEWF010000256.1, forward strand.
CAGGCGGAAGGGCTGCTGTAAATAAGGAGAACAAAACGTATTATCTACAATTAGCATTACTTCTTCCGGTTCTGTAATGGCAGCAATGGCAGAAATATCACAAAGCTGTAATGTAGGATTATCGGGCGATTCAATAAATACCGCCACAGTATTAGGATGCTGCTGCATGGTCAAGCGAATATTTTCAGGATTGGTAGCATCTACAAACACAATTTCTACTCCAAACCGATTTTGCAAAAAACGCATAAATGAATCCGTACATCCATATACATTTCCCACGATGATACAATCTCCCGGACGAACAAAACCTAATATTACCGTAGTAATAGCCGCCATACCGGATGCAGAGACCAATGATGCAATGGTGGGTGTTTTTTCATCGGCAGATAATGCATTTTGAATGATGTGATCACACTCTAATTGAAATAATACCTTTTCCAAATACTCTGTATTAGGATTTCCCAATCGGGTATAAATACGGGCATAAGGCTTTTCACCAGACGGTGAAACACCTAAAAAACGGGCAGCTCCATCCGCCACATCTTTAAATTTAAATGTAGATTTTTGGTGAATGTTAGGCAAACCCACTCCGGCACAAACAGCATTAAAACGATCTGCATCCATTTGTAACGATTCAGAACGTGCATACGCTTTTTTTCGGCGGATCCATTCAGGCCACCAGCTAAATCTTCCTTTCATTGTTAAAATGTATTTAGTTCAACCATACGTTGATAAACTCCTTGTATTTTTACCAGTTCTGTATGCGTGCCTCGTTCTATGATTTTTCCCCGATCTAAAACAATGATTTCATCGGCATGCTGTATCGTACTTAGCCGATGAGCAATAACTATCACCGTTCTGTTTTTAGTTAAATTTTGAATGGCTTGCTGCACAATTTTTTCACTTTCTGCATCTAAGGCCGAAGTAGCTTCATCTAAAATGAGTATGGGAGCATCTTTGTATAGGGCACGGGCAATGGCTATGCGCTGTCGCTGACCACCACTGAGTTTACTTCCTTGATCTCCAATGGTAGTAAAATAACCGTTGGGTAATGCTTCAATAAAATCAGCGGCATAGGCCAACTGAGCCGCATGCTTCATTCGTTCCATATCGGGATTGGAATCACCAAAGGTAATATTAGCTGCCACCGTATCATTAAATAAAATCGGCTGTTGCGAAACGATGCTCATCAAATTGCGAAGATCAGCTATCTTAATTTGCTTTACATCATGCCCGTCAATGAGAATACTTCCACCAGTTACATCATAATATCGGGCAATAAGATCTGCCATCGTTGATTTACCCGCTCCGGAAGGACCCACCAAGGCGATAGTTTTACCCTTAGGAATAATCAGCGATACATTTTTTAAAACAGGCTGTTCGGTATTATAGCTAAACACAACATCTTTCAATTCGATACTATGTTCAAACGATTTTATTGAAATGGGGGATGAATCTTCTTTGAGAGTATTTTCAGCATGTAATATTTCTTCAATTCGATCAATGGAAGCAATGCCTTTTTGAAGGTTATAAAACGTAGAAGAAACAGCCTTTGCCGGCGAAATCACCTGACTGAACATGGCAATATACGTGATAAAAACTTCAGGATCTAGCTTCACATCGAGTACCAGCTTCCCGCCAAACCACATAATAACAGCTATTACAATACTTCCTAAAAATTCACTCAGGGGTGAAGACAACGATCTTTTTCTAAAAATGCTATTTCCTAACACCTTGAACTGGTCATTTTGATGATGAAACTTTTTTCGTAATGGTTCTTCTGCCTGAAATGCTTTTACTACCCGCATTCCTCCTAAGGTTTCTTCGATGAGGATCATCAAATCGCTTAAAATTTTTTGTCCGGAAAATGAAGCCCGCTTCAAACTTCTACCAATTCGAGCAATGATAAAAGCACTCACCGGAAGTAAAATAAATGCAAAAAGTGTAAGTTGCGGGCTGAATATAAACATCATCAACAGATAAGCAATAATGAGTAGCGGATCTCGCATAAGCGAAATGAGCGAATTCATAATGCTCCACTCAATTTCCACCACATCGGCCGACATGCGGGTCATAATATCCCCTTTCTTTTGTTCCGAAAAATACGAGAGCGGCAAGTCCAAAATTTTATCATACATTTTTTTTCGCAAATCATATATCACTCCAGTACGCATGGGAGCTAGCACATGAAGTGACAAATAAACCGTAAGGTTTTTCAGAAAAAACAACAATACCATACCTGTACAAATTAACGCCAGCATGGATGATTTTTCTATCTCTCCCATACTTTTTCCCATCCAATAATATAATGTTTGCATCATCCCGTTTACGGTAAATGTAAACTCTGGTAATTGCTGAGGAGCTTGTACCCTGTCAAAAAGAATTTGTAAAAAGGGAATGGCTAATGTAACCGAAATCACGCTTAAAAAAATAGATAGCAAGGTTAATATCCCAAAACCGGCAATTTGCATCCGGTATGGTACGAGATATTTAATCATTCTCCGGAATTTACCCATCATTAAAAGGTATTAATTCCGGTATAATTAGCCGGAGTAATAAACAGCAAGCGATCTTTTACAGCATCGCTTACATCTAACCCAAGTATAAACTCTTTAATCTGCTCAAAAGTTAATTCTTCATTGGTACGGGTAAGTTCTTTTAATTTTTCATAAGGATTCGGATATCCGATGCTGCGTAATATCGTTTGAATACCTTCTGCCACAACGGCTGCATGTTGATTTAAATCTTTCTGAATGGCAGATTCATTCAATAATAATTTATCCAATCCTTTTTGAATGGAAATTATCGCAATCAACGTATGTGCCACAGGCACCCCTACATTCCTCAAAACGGTAGAATCAGTAAGGTCTCGCTGCAAGCGGGATATCGGAAGTTTAGCAGAAAGAAATTCAAACAAGGCATTGGCTACTCCCAAATTTCCTTCTGCATTTTCAAAATCAATGGGATTTACTTTATGTGGCATGGCCGATGAGCCCACCTCGTTTTTGGATATTTTTTGTTTAAAATATTCCATGGATATGTAAGCCCATACATCGCGGCATAAATCTATCAAAATGGTATTGATCCGCTTCATGCCATCACACCAGGCGGCTAAATAATCGTAATGTTCAATCTGTGTGGTAGTTCTGCTTCGGCTAAGGCACAGTTTTTCATTAACAAAACGGTCAGCAAATGCAATCCAATCAACTTGCGGAAAGGCTACATGATGCGCATTAAAGTTTCCGGTTGCCCCCCCCATTTTTGCACCATAAGGTATTTCTATTAAAAGTTCAAACTGCTTCACCAACCGCTCAAAAAAAACATAAAACTCTTTTCCCAGTCGGGTGGGCGAAGCTGGCTGGCCATGGGTTCTAGCCAACATGGGGACATGCTTCCATTCTTCAGCCAGAACCCGAATACGATTCATCAAATTCTGTAATGCTGGATAAATGAGATTTTCATTGGCATCTTTTATTGATAACGGTATGGCTGTATTATTGATATCTTGCGAAGTAAGTCCAAAATGAATAAATTCTTTATACGCACTTAACCCTAATGAATCAAACCGACGCTTGATAAAATACTCTACGGCTTTAACATCATGATTGGTTTCCTTTTCAATAGATTTTATTTCTATAGCATCAGTTTCCGTAAATGTTTCATAGATTTTTCTAAGATCCGCATATACCTCCTTAGAAACGCCTTTCAATGGCTCTAACGGAATCTCACACAATGCAATAAAATACTCTACTTCTACCCTTATCCGGTAACGGAATAATGCATATTCAGAATAATAATCGGACAAAGCCCGTGTATGCCTGTAATACCTTCCATCCACCGGTGATAAGGCCATCAACTCATTCATGTTGCTCATAGAATATATTCAAACCCCGAAGGTACAAATTCTCTGCGAGTAACTAAATAGACACTAATTATCAATATATTAGCCCAAAACTGTCATTAGAATTTTTAATAACAGAATTTTATAGGGGCGGCCGAGTATTTCTTCGCCCGGTAGGGGCGAATTCACCCGCTGCCCCGTCTGCTGCGGATGGAAGTGGAAAGCCCGCAAGGGGCGAAGCCCACAGGGCACGGGGTAGCGGGGCTGAGGGCACGAAGACACCGCTGCCCCGATGCACTGCGTGGCTGAGCCCCGAGGACTTGTAACGAACAGCCGCTTTAAGCAGCCTAATATCAATACACTTATGACAATTTTGAGATTTTAAAAATTGAACTTTTATGCAACCTTTTGAGTTCTATATCAATCTCTAATTAAATAATTGTAAATTTACCTGTTCATAATAAACTCAATTTTTAGTTGATGAGGTCACTTTTTAAAAATAAATTTTTTAAACTTCTTGCGTTACTTATTCTTGTTGCCAAATTTAATTGGTCGCAAACCACTACATTTAATTTCACCGGTGGTGTACAAACCTACACCGTGCCACCTGGTGTATTTTGTATTCAGGTGGACGTTCGGGGAGCTAAGGGGGGTGGTACTAATGGAGGAAATGGTGCAAGAGTGCAGGCAAACCTGAATGTAACACCCGGTCAGGTGCTTGAAATTCGTGTTGGAGGTATGGGAAACTGTCCAGCCGCTGGTTGGAATGGCGGAGGATCTGGTAGTACAGCCAGTGTCGCCGGTTATGAATCGTGCGGAGGAGGTGGTGCTTCGGATATACGCATAGCTCCATACGGTTTAGGTAACAGAATCGTAGTAGCTGCCGGAGGCGGTGGTATGGGTGGCGGGAATACCGATGCACAAGGAGGTGTAGGTGGCTGTGCCAGTGGAACTGCCGGTACCAGTCCATTTGGACAAGGAGGTTTTGGAGGTACACAAACAACAGGTGGCAATGGTGGACCACCGTGGATATCGAGCGGTTATCCCGGTCAAGCGGGTTCATTAGGAAATGGAGGTAACGGAGGCTCAGACCCTTGTTACGATCTTGGTCCTGGTGGAGGCGGTGGAGGTGGATACTATGGTGGAGGCGGTGGCGGTAGCGATTGCTATGCCAGTGGTGCACTTGGTGGCGGCGGTGGTGGTGGCGGATCCAGCTTAGTTCCTGCAGGTGGTACATGTACACAAGGATTTAATAATGGAAACGGACAGGTTATTATCACCGTTCCTTCACCCCTTACCTTTAATGCAACCAGTAATTCGCCACTATGTATTGGTCAAACATTGAATCTTTCTGTATCAAATATTGTAGGTGGAAATGCTCCTTATACATATAGTTGGATTGGACCAAACGGATTTACATCTAATGTGCAAAATCCAACCATTGCTAATATAAATTCTAATCAGT
>CALEWF010000257.1 GCA_937925455.1 uncultured Flavobacteriales bacterium
TGCGGATGGAAGTGGAAAGCCCGCAGGGGCGAAGCCCACAGGACACGGGGTAGCGGGGCTGAGGGCACGAAGACACCGCTACCCCGATGCCCTGTGTGGCTGAGCCCCGAGGACTTGTAACGGACAGCCGCTTGAAGCAGCCCAATAAATAACAATTTTAGGGTTTACTAATACACAAAGGGGGATCCAAAAAATAGGTGCATTTTTTAGAAAAATACAAAGGCGTTGGTGGTGGATTGTGAAATATTTGTTTGAACCCAAAAACCGGTATGTTTTAAAATTTATCTTCATTCTACCACCCTTTCCAGCTTTACCCCCCGACTGCCTTTGAGCAGTACATGCCATCCGGTGAAATCTTGTTGCTTGAACCAAGCAGCCGTCTGGGTAGCGTTTTCAAAAAAATGTGCATTTATTTTCTGTTTCCACCGGTTAAACTCCGAACCAACGAATACCACTACATCTGGCGATAATTCTTTTACTAAATGTATAATGGCTTTGTGTTCTGTTGCTGCATATTCTCCCAGTTCAAGCATATCTCCCAATATGACACATTTTTTTCCGGGTATTTGCATAAAACTACGTAATGCATATTCCATACTGCTGGGATTGGCATTATATGCATCCATAATCAGTGTAGCACCTCGAAAATTGATCACTTGCGACCGGTTGAGCCGAGGTTGGTAAGCTTGGAGTGCCTGGATGATTTTTTCCTGAGTAACATGAAAATAATGACCCACAGCAGCCGCCAGAGCCATATTCAACCAGTTAAATGTTCCGGCTAATTGAGAAATAGCTACCTTTCCATCAGAAAATTTAAGACCGGCAAAAACGTTATGCGGCTCACTTTGGCAAAAAAAATCGGTTCCAGGCGTATCTCCATAAACAAACCGTTTCAATGAAGCCGAGTCTTCCATCAAGTCTGGCTGATTGGAATTTACAAAAGCAATACCGCCGGTTTCATGCAAGTATTGATATAATTCTGCATTAGCTTTTCTCACCCCTTCGATGCTACCAAATCCTTCCAGGTGGTCTTTTCCATTGTTGGTAACTACGCCATAATTGGGTGCGGCAATTTTACACAATGCATACGTTTCATGTAGGTGATTGGCGCCAATTTCAATGATGGCCATTTCAGCATCGTTAGGAATGCCCAACAGCGTTAACGGAACCCCAATATGATTATTTAAATTACCCGGAGTAGCAAAAGTCTTGTATGTAGTGCTTAAAACTGCATGCATTAATTCTTTGGAAGTTGTTTTACCGTTTGAACCACACACGGCAATGAACGGTATTTTGAACTGCATGCGATGATGATGTGCCAGTTGCTGTAAGGCTTTCAATACATCTGGTACCAGGATGGTTCTTTCATCCATCAGATATTCAGGTTCATCAATCACGGCAAAAGCCGCTCCATCCTGAAGAGCCTGCGCAGCAAAGACATTCCCGTTAAACCGTTCGCCTTTGAGAGCAAAAAATATACATCCGGCCTGAATAGCCCGGCTATCGGTACAAATTATCGGATGTTTTTTATAAACTTCATACAGGGTAGCTGCATTCATGTACTTAATACACTTAGAATTTGAATAGCTGAAACGAATGTATCATTTTTGCAGCGATTAATATGCTACCTAAAAAAATTCATATCAACGATTTTAATTATTCATTGCCGGATGAACGAATTGCCCTGTTTCCGGTAGAACCTCGAGATAGTTCAAAATTACTTCGTTTGGAAGGAGATATCATTTCCCATCATCAGTTTAAAGAATTGCCTAAATTACTCCCCCCCAATACTCTCTTGGTTTTTAATCAAACCCGGGTCATTCAGGCACGACTTAAAATCAACAAACCTACCGGCACGCAGATTGAAATTTTTTTGCTGGAACCCGTATATCCTTCCACGGTTGTTATTCAAACTATGGGGGCAACGCAACAAGTTCACTGGCATTGTATGATTGGTAATAAAAAACGATGGAAAGCAGATGAAGTTATCCATTTTCAAGGTATTGATTTTTCATGGGTTGACCGAGAAAAAGACTTGGTAGGTATAACCTGGAACAACAACCGGGAATTTGCCCATGTTTTAGCAGAATTGGGCAACATGCCCATTCCTCCTTACATCAAACGCGATGCCGTAGAAAAAGACAAAGAACTATATCAAACCATTTATGCCACCCACGAAGGCTCAGTGGCAGCCCCAACAGCCGGACTACATTTTACCCAAAATGTATTGAATGATTTAGAAAAACATGGGATCAAAAAAGAATTTATTACCCTGCATGTAGGCGCCGGCACATTTAAGCCTGTAAGCACTGAAAATGCCTTAGAACATGAGATGCATGCAGAAAAAATGTTTTTTAGCCGCAACAACATTGTACATCTTATGCAACATGATGGTCCTATTGTACCGGTAGGAACTACCAGTATGCGAAGTCTTGAAAGCCTCTACTGGTTTGGGGCTGGATTGATTCAACAACGTATTTCATCATTTTCTATTCCTCAATATTTTCCGTATGAGCAAGCATGTGAAATTTCACTGCAAGAATCTTTACAACAGGTATTAAAGTACATGGACCAACACCAGTTAGAAAACCTTGAAGGAGTAACTTCCATCTATATTGTGCCTGGCTATGTATTTAAAGTTTGCTCTGGAATCATTACCAATTTTCATCAGCCCAAATCCACTTTACTACTGCTTATTTCTGCTTTGATTGGAGAACAATGGAAAACCGTCTATAATGAAGCTCTGCAAAACAATTACCGCTTTCTGAGCTACGGCGATAGTTCGCTACTTTTAAAAAAAATTATTAGATAAAAAGTTCGCTTCACTGAATATATCAGTTAAATGCCCGAGCAATAATTTACATGTAAATATTAACTGTAAATTTATCGTTAGATTTTTTTGTTGTATAAGATGGGAGCTATCGGGAGTTTCACCGCCTTGTAGGGGCGGATTCACCCGATGCCCCGATAATCTTACCGTCTTTGCGAGGGCTACAGCCCGAAGCAATCTGTATGCTACAAGGCATCTTCTGCCAACGATGAACTCCTAAAACGCATTGTCAATGCGGTTTGCAACATACACACCCGCTGACCCAATATTCAATTACGAATTATCAATACTATGCAAATAATACATCTTC
>CALEWF010000258.1 GCA_937925455.1 uncultured Flavobacteriales bacterium
AATCAAAAACATCAGTTATGAGTATTATTCCTACCAATTATCCGGTTATCATATAAGCTTATTTTGAGCTGATACTTAAAACCGATATTATCAACTTGAATGAATTATTGCTTTACCCAGTTCGAGAGTTATTTAGTGTATTAAATCAAATTCCTTCCGATAAGGCGAATTTAAAATACCAACCCTGCAAATGACCATCATGGAAGTATTGATGCATATTTTAGATACTGAACGTATCTTTGCTTTCAGAGCATTTTGCATTAGCAGAAATGACCCTCATGTTTTGCATGGTTTTGATGAAAATGAATATGTAGAAAATAGCAGGGCTTCTATCAAAGACTTTTATTCTCTTCAGCAGGAATATGCAGCTCATCATCAATACGTTCTACATTTTTTTAGAAACCTTACCTGGAATGAATCAGAAAGTTGGGGTAAGGTTGCTAATTTCGAAGTTTCAGCCCGTATTTTAGGTTATGCTATTGCAGGTCACACATTGCATCATTCAGAGGTATTGAAACAAAAATATTTGCCCTTGTTGAATCGTTAAAAACCAATGGCGAAATATTTAAATTGTAGCTTAGTACCAGGTTTAACCGGCTGATCTACCCCCGCTTTTTTTAAATTATCGCTAAAGTCTTCTAAAATTTTAAATTCAATACTTTGCGATGCTTCCATTACTTTATACACCTCAGCTTTAGCTGCCGGCACCCACCCCAAGGGCTTTCCATCAGCCCCTTTTTTATCAACATAGTACATCAAATTCAATTTGGTACCCTTTTGTGGATATTCTTCTAATTCTTCCACATTATCAATCTTTACCGTTATAAATACTCCCAGCCTGGAAGTTACGGTTCCTTCAGCTTCAAACACCGTAGTATCGCCGGGCATTGTCATATTGCCGGCATATAACTGGGTAGAAAATAGAGTAGCCATTAATAACAAAAATGCAATACGGTTCATATACATGAAATTTAACAGCAATTTATTCAATTACAAATTTTAAACCAAATCGCTTAATTTAGCAAAACTATGTATGAATTACAGGTTCAAGGCTTAAAATTTTACTTATTACCACAAAAGGCACTTTTTATTCCTTCGTTTCATGCAATTGTTATTTCAGATGTGCATTTAGGCAAATCAGCACATTTTCGTAAAAATGGAATTCCCCTTACTGAAGCACCACAGCAAATTGATTTACAAAATATTCAGTATTTAATAAATGTTTTTAAACCAACCAAGTTACTTTTTTTAGGCGATCTCTTTCATAGTTCTTACAATGATTCATGGCAACCTTTTAAATTGTTGATTGCAGCTAATCCCTACGTTGAATTTATTTTAATTAAAGGGAATCATGATATTCTTTCTGATAAATTGTATATAGAATCGGGAATTAAAGTTCTTCATTCGCTGAAAGTTGAATCAAAGATTGTATTTTCACATGAACCGATTCTTGTTTCTGAGGGCTTATTTAATATTTTTGGTCACCTTCACCCTGCAATTTCTATCATCGGAAAAGGGAAGCAAAAAATTGTGTTGCCTTGTTTTTGGAAAAGAAAAAATCACTTAGCCATGCCCGGTTTTGGAAATACAACCGGTATTTACAAAATAAAACCTAAGCCTGGTGACCAGGTATTTGCCATAACGCCACACTCGGTTATATCCTTATAAAACAAAAAAGCTGCTCTTGTTAAGACAGCTTTAATATTATGCATAAATAAAAAATTGAATTATGGGTTGTTCAATAGGGCAGAAAGCTGATAGCTATGGCCATGCATTTCAGCTTTTACGGTAAACCATACTGCACCTACTTGGCCATTCGTCCATTTATGAATCACCGTATTTTCAGGATAGCTAAAACCAACGGATTGACCTTGAGGAATAATTTTTTGTTCACCATTTACAGCATAGCTAAAATCAGCCTGCGTATCATTGATTACTTTAAATTGAATATTCTGCGTAACATAAGAGCAATTGTTGGTCTCGTTGGCTGTAAAAGAAGTTAATACTCCAATTGAAAACAGTGATGCAGCAATTACAAGAATAAAAATCAATTTATTTTTAATGGTTACTTGAATTTTAATGATTTAGTAAAAATAGAACGATTCCTGAAATTTCGCAAGTGTTAACTCAATTTTAACAAGTGCAAATGGTTTAATAATTCAAAATCATGCCCTAAGCAGGGTTATTTAGATTCTTAAAAATGCCTGCCATTTATTTTTGAAAAAAGTTTGATTGTTATTGTGCTAATTTTATTTACTTTGCAGCGTAAAACCAAAAAATATTTTTTTATGTCAGACATCGCATCTCGTGTAAAAGCCATTATTGTTGACAAGTTGGGAGTAGATGAAGCAGAGGTTACTCCTCAGGCTAGTTTTACCAATGATTTAGGAGCTGATTCGTTGGATACTGTTGAACTCATCATGGAATTCGAAAAAGAATTCAATATCGCAATTCCTGATGATCAGGCTGAAAAAATCAGCACGGTGGGCGAAGCCATTAAATATATTGAGGATAACGTCAAAGCTTAATCTTTTTACTTTATGGCATCAAAGCGCGTAGTGGTTACCGGCTTAGGTGCACTTACGCCTATTGGTAATAATGTCTCGGAATATTGGGCAGCATTATCAAAGGGTGTTAGTGGAGCGGCTCCCATTACCCGCTTTGATGTTTCTAAGTTTAAAACCCATTTTGCCTGCGAGGTAAAAAACTTTGATCCACTGCAGTTCATTGATAAAAAAGAAGTTCGTAGGCTGGATCCATTTGTTCAATATGCTTTAGCTACTTCTCAGGAAGCAGTTGATGATAGTGGTATTTCCAATGAAACAATAAATCCGGATCGAATTGGTGTGATCTGGGCATCTGGCATTGGGGGTATCACTTCATTCTTTAATGAGGTAGCAGAATACGCCAAAGGGGATGGAACACCCCGCTTTAGCCCGTTTTTTATACCTAAGGTAATTGTTGACATTGCTGCCGGACATATTTCCATGCGTTTTGGCTTTCGTGGGCCTAATTATGCTACGGTTTCAGCGTGTGCCTCATCTACGCATGCCATAATTGATGCTTTTAACCTAATTCGGCTGGGTAAAGCGGATGCTATTTTGTGTGGTGGTTCTGAAGCAGCCGTGAATGAACCTGGTATTGGTGGATTTAATGCCATGCATGCTTTATCTACCAGAAATGATGATCCTGCTACGGCTTCACGTCCTTTTGATAATGACCGCGATGGTTTTGTTCTTGGTGAAGGGGCTGGCGCTATTGTTTTGGAAGAATTAGAACATGCAAAAGCTCGTGGTGCTAAAATCTATGCTGAAATGCTCGGAGGTGCCGCCACAGCCGATGCGTATCATTTAACCGCTCCACATCCTGAAGGTTTGGGGGCTATGAATGTAATGTTACAATCGTTGAATGATGCCGGGCTACAGCCTGAAGATATAGATTACATTAATGTACATGGAACTTCCACTCCTTTGGGCGATATAGCCGAAACTTTAGCTATAAAAAAAGTGTTTGGGGAACATGCTTATAAATTACATATCAGTTCTACCAAATCAATGACTGGCCATTTATTGGGTGCTGCCGGTGCTATAGAAGCAATTGCTTCTATTCTTGCGGTAAAGAACGATTTGGTTCCTCCTACCATTAATCATTTTACCGATGATCCGGAAATTGATAGCCGGTTGAACCTAACATTTAATACTGCTGTACAAACCAATCTTCGTACAGCACTGTCTAATACCTTTGGATTTGGAGGGCATAATGCCTCTGTTATTTTCGGAAAATATAATCCCTGATTTTTTATTCTATCTTCTTGTAATTTTTCTTTATTCAACTTACTTTGGTTGTAAAATTGTATTGTTATAGCCACCGTTTTGATTTATAATATTTTCAAGGTATTCAATACTGATGATGAGCGTAAAGCTTATCAGAAAAAAATTCAACAAACCCTTGGTTTTAAGCCCGGAGCATTTGAATATTATGAAATGGCAATGCTTCATAGTTCGGCAACTGCCAATCAAAAAAAGGGTAAAATTGGACATAATGAACGGCTTGAGTTTTTAGGCGATTCGGTATTGGATCTTATAATAGCAGATATATTATTTCTACAATATCCTGATAAAGATGAAGGTGAATTAACTCGCATGCGGTCTGTATTAGTAAATAGAGCCCAGCTCAATTATATTGCTAATGAAATGGGCTTGGATAAACTTATTATCGGGAATTTTGTAAAAAACATTTTGCCAGAAGACGTAAAAGGGAATGCGCTTGAAGCCTTGATTGGTGCTATATATTTAGACAAAGGATTTGCATTTACCTACAAATACGTAAAAAAAAAGATTATTGAAAAATACATTAAGTTTCAAGAGGTAATGCATGACCATCGCGACTATAAAAGCGAATTGTTTATGTGGGCTCAAAAAAACAAACAACATATTCGTTTTGAAACGGTAAGCGATACAGGAAAAGGCGAAAAAAAACGCTATGTTATCAATGTATTGGTGGCTGGAAAAGTTGCAGGAACAGGTGAGGGAGGATCTAAAAAGAAAGCCGAGCAGCTTGCCTGTAAAAATGCTTGTAAAAAATTGAATATCAATATTAAATAGCTCTTATTTAAATTATTTGTTCAATTATATCGATGCTAAGGATATGTTGTTGAGATTGCTTTTTGTAAATGAGTTACAATTTTTTAAATAGCATTATAAGAAGTAAAAGAAAAGAAATCAATGCCGCTATTGTTCTGAATAAATTCAATTGATTCCATTTAGCTTCGTAAGCGTCTCTTGCAGCTTTAAAATCTTCTGCAGTAAAAAGAGAAAGATCCATTGCTTCAATCATATTATTAAGTGGAACATTTCCAACCATTGTAATGCCTATTGTGCCAAGTAGATAAATTAATGTTGCACTTAGAATAAGGTAAAACGATGAATCAATTCTTACTCGATATTGGAGATAACAACTGATCACCAAGAAAATTACTGCTCCAAAGAACACAATAAAAAATCCTGGATTAAGGATTTCCCGATTGATGGATTGCATCGTTTGAACATAGGCTTCATGTGGGATTTTTTTGGTGCCAGGGATAACCGAAACGACCCATCCGTAAAATAATCCGGCAGACAATGCAG
>CALEWF010000259.1 GCA_937925455.1 uncultured Flavobacteriales bacterium
CGTTTAACTACACCGTTACGCTGACAGGAGGATGTGGAAATGCAACTTCAACCGGAACAATCACAGTTAATACATGCACCGGTATAGAAGAAGTAAGTACAAGCAAAAACTTTATTATCTATCCTAACCCTAGCCAAGGTCAATTCACCATACAAACTGAAAAAGGCGGAGTGTTTGAACTGATGGATATTACCGGTAAGGTGTTAAAAACTTACACCATTACTAACAATGTTCAAACCATAAACGAAAACTTACCTTCGGGTATGTATTTTATCAGAGATAAAAAATATCAAAGCGTAGTGAAGTTGATAATAGAGTAGTATTTTTGCAAGGTAAAGCAAAGCCCCACTTTTGCGTATTGCAGGGTGGGGTTTTGTATTTGGGAAACTCAAATAAACAGTTGGGAAATTTGCTTTAGTACGAGTTAAATTACTCAAGATTAAAAATATCTTGTTTTATTAAAATTGAATGCCGATTTTGGCTTAATTTTACGGGCTAACCCCGTAGGTTATGAGTAATCCGTTTGCGATCATTGGGAAAAAAGAATTTTGGTTGAACTTGCTGCTTGCTGTTGTGGCATTGGTGGTGGTTACCATCTTACTTTTCAAATCATTTGATTTTTATACACACCATTATGAAGCTATTGAAGTACCCGATTTAACCAGTCTTCAGGTAGAAGACGCCCAAAAATTATTAGAAAGTAAACATTTGCGATTGGCAAGTATAGATTCGGTGTATGAAGTACCAAAAGAAAAAAAGCATGTGTCTTATGGCGGAATAGTAGAGCAAAATCCGAAGCCGGGTGAAAAAGTAAAACGTAACCGTAGGTTTTATGTAGTAATTCGTTCGGTATCGTCACCGCTGGTTGAAATGCCTGATTTGATTGATTTATCATTGCGTCAAGCCATTGGTATATTAGAAGCCAAAGGGTTAAAACTAGGTAAAACCATAAAAAAACCGGGCATGCCTCCAGTGATGAAGCAATTGTATAAAGGGAAACCTATTGCTCCAGGAACAAAAATTCCAAAAGGTTCTGTTATAGATGTATGGATTGGAGAAGGGGGAAGTGATGTAAAAGTGGGGGTGCCCAATTTGATTGGAAAAACACGAAGCGAAGCGTTGATGATTTTGAGCACAAGCAACCTGAACATGGGTGCTGAAATCTATACAGAAGGGGTGAAAGATACTGCTAAGGCCCGCGTTATTCGGCAGTCTCCATCACCAACAGCAGAGCCTACCGTAAACGAAGGAAGTGATATTGACTTATGGTTTGGTGCTCAATAAAGAAATAATATACTATGAGCGTAAAGTTTTCGTTAACGTATTTAATGATTGCAGTATGATAGTTCGTACATGGTTTTTAATAATAGTATTGATGCAGGGTTGGATGAATGTATATTCACAATTGGTAGGAACTAGCCCTTTGGAATATAATCCTGAAACTTTTTTCAAAACGTATCAATCGATGACGGATGAAGGTACGGAAAAAAATATCTATCCGTTGGGTTCATTCAATTATTATATCCATGATACTTTGTCATTACCATTTATAGATGATTTTTCGACCTGGACTTTTAAAAAGTATGACCAATGGTCATTAGGAACTCCGGTTGATTCTGTGGCACCGATATATCGCATCAATCCGTTGCCTCCGGCATTTCCATTGAATTATAGCTTTGAAAAAACCTATTCCTATTCTATTACAAGTATTTCTCCGCCGATTATAGATTCTGTACCTAACACCTCCTATCAGTACATTTTGTATGGCGACCCGTTAAATCCTTTTATTCCGGTAGATACTCTGACGGTGTGGCCAGTAACTACACGTCGCTATTTTTTTAATGAGATAACTTCTACCATTGACTCTTCCATAGTATTTCCGGATGGAGTGATTACCGATGATTCAACCCGAATATATCAGGTGTATTTTCCGGTAGCCACCGATAAATCTTTATGGGTAGATAATTATGCGTATCGAAATTTTTCAATGGGAATAGACCCTCCGACGCTGGGTGTGGCAACGTTAGACGGAACCAATGAATTTGGCAGGGCGTATGTGCCGGGTGGAATCAGTAGCTATGGTATTAATGATTATCTTACTTCTAAACCCATAGATTTAGCATATCCGGCTTCTGATAGTATTTATTTTAGTTTTTTCTATCAACCGCAAGGGCTGGGATATGCACCAGCGGCTAAAGACTCGTTGGTGTTGGAATTTTATGATGTGGATACCCGCACGTGGCATCATGTGTTAAATATTCCGGGCGGACCGGTACATCCTTTTAAACAGGTTTTGGTTCCCATTAAAGATTCAAAGTTTTTGAAAAAAGGATTTCAGTTTCGCTTTAAAAACTGGGGAAACAGATCGGGTAACTTGGATCATTGGAACATTGATTATGTTCGGTTAGACAGAAACAGAAATCATGCAGATACTCTGATTCATGATGTGGCATTTGTATATCCGCCGTTTAGTATTTTACGACGTTATCGTGAAATGCCCTATACGCAGTTTACCCAAAGTGAAGTAGATGCTAAGTGGGAAAATTATATGGCCAATTTGAGCAATGTAAATAAAACTATTTGTTATAAGTTTGAATTTTCTGATGAAAATGGAAATATTTTAAATCGTTATACAGAAGATTATACACCGGTTTCAACCGATACTAACATTATATTTCCGTATTCAATAGCTGGCTATGCATCTTATTCGCGATTCATTCAGCCTGATTTTAATTATAATTTTCAATCGCAGGGTTGGCTGCCATTGCCAGACAGTACAAGATTTTTTGTAAAAAATTACATCATCAATTTTGATACGGATGTACGTGCAGAGAATGATACCTTTTTAATGGAACAAAAATTCTTTTCGCATTTTGCCTATGATGATGGTACGGCAGAAGAAGCTATTTGGTTGGGCACATTTGGCAGTATGGCATTGAAGTTTAATTTGAATTATCCGGATACGCTTCGGGCTGTGCAGTTTTATTTTTCGCCGGTTCGCGAAGATGAATCCAATCGGTTTATAGATATTAAAGTGTGGAGTGCATTAACCAATGATGCTTCCGGAGAAGTTTATTCAGAAAAACGGCAAATCCGTATATTGCCTGATGACCCGAAAGCATATATCAATCCGGTGAACAACGGATATTCAACCTATATCTTGGAAGAGCCAGTACCATTGCCTGCCGGAGAGTTTTATGTAGGATGGTATCAAAATCAATCGTTCAAAATTCACTTGGGATTTGATAAAAATACTAATAATAAGCAATACACTTTTTATAAAACCACTAACAATTGGGATACTCTGTCATTTAATGGTACTGTGATGATACGCCCGATTGTGGGACCGGCCATTACCAAACAGCAATTGAATATACCAGAAGACGAAAAAGATATGCCCATACTCTTGGTGTATCCTAACCCAGCCCGCGATATGATTTATTACCAATACAAATACATGGATCAAATTAATCGAATTGCAATGTATGATATTACCGGAAAACAAGTATTGCAAACTATACCTCATGGTACATCACAAATAAATGTAAATGGATTATCACCGGGTGTGTATTTTATACACTTTGATATAATTTCTCATCCTGCTGGCGTTACTTCCAAGGTTATTATTCACTAATATTCTTTTTTAAAAAGATGGGTGAACAGGTTTTGGATGATGAATTTTTAGCACCCGAAGAAGAAAGCGGAGGTGATGATTTGTATGAACATCACCGGTTTATAGTAGATAAAGGGCAGGACCTGTTACGCATTGATAAATACTTAGGGTATAAACTTGAGAAAACATCCAGAAACAGAATACAAAAAGCCATAGAAGCCGGTTCTGTAAAAGTGAACGACCGGGTGGTGAAAAGCAATTATAGAGTAAAACCTCTGGATGTAATTACTATTGTATTTGCACATCCCCCACACCAGAATTTACTAATACCTCAGCCCATACCTCTTGATATTTTATATGAGGATGATTCGTTGTTGATAGTAAATAAATCCGCCGGGCTTGTTGTTCATCCCGGTCATGGCAATTATTCGGGTACTTTGGTGAATGGCTTAATGTATCATTTAAACAATAAGCTTCCAGTTTCTACACACCCCAAGGCGAATGCAGAAGACGAGATTAGACCAGGATTGGTACATCGCATTGATAAAGACACATCTGGCCTCATGGTGATTGCCAAAAATGAAATTTCGATGACGCATTTGGCCCGACAGTTTTTCGATAGAACCATTGACAGAAAATATTTGGCACTGGTTTGGGGCAATGTGGCAGAAGATACGGGGCGTATTGAAGCACATATTGGACGCGATAAAAAGGATCGAACCGGCATGGCGGTATATCCTGCCGGAAATGAAGGGAAACCGGCTATTACCAATTATCGGGTGATTGAGCGGCTGGGTTTTGTAACCTTGGTGGAATGTAAACTTGAAACAGGACGTACACATCAAATCAGGGTACACATGCGATTTATCGGACACCCGCTATTTAACGATGAACAATACGGAGGTAAACGAATACTGAAAGGATATGATACCTCTAAGTATCGTCAATTTGTTGAAAATTGTTTTTCCTTACTTCCGGGGCAGGCATTGCATGCAGCTACCTTAGGATTTATTCATCCTGAAAATGAAAAACCGATGTTTTTCGAAGCACCATTGCCAGAAAACTTCAGGCTATTACTTGATAAATGGAGGCGATATGTAGGTTCAGAACATCTTAAAAACAAAGAATCAGGCTCTGAATTTTTGTAGTGTGAATGAAAACGTAGAGCCTCTGCCTACGGTGCTTCGCACATTGATGGTTTGATGATGAGCCTCAATAATATGTTTTACGATGGATAATCCAAGACCTGTACCTCCTTGGTGACGGCTGCGGCTTTTATCTACTCTGTAAAAACGTTCAAACAATCGGGGTAAATGTTTTTCTTCTATTCCCGGCCCATCATCGGCTACTTCGCACAAAATGTTTTCATCCATGTCGTAAAACGAAATCTTGGTATGTCCGTTTTCGTTACCGTAAACAATGGAATTAACAATCAAGTTAGTAAACACTTGTTTGATGGAATTTTTATCAGCATATACCCATATGGGTGATTTGTAATCTTCCTTGTAAGAGATGGTTACATTCTTAGATTGAGCCTTAATTTCTAACATTTCGGTTACTTCACGGGCTAAAGCTACTACATCAAATTTTTCAAACTCCAGATGCATTCTTCCTGATTCCAGCTTATGAATGGTGTCTAAGTCCTCAACCAGTGAAATCATCCGCTCTACATTTTTTTCTGCATTTTGTAAGTATTTTTCAGCTATTTCGCGGTCTTCCAGTCCGCTATCAATCAGCGTAGAAAGGTATCCTTGGATATTAAATATGGGAGTTTTTAATTCATGTGACAGATTGCCGATAAATTCTTTTCGGTATTCTTCTAGTTTTTTTAATTCGTCTATTTCATCTTTTTTATCACGTGCCCATACCAATACTTCATCGTTTACTTCAGAAATTACATCACGACTTTTTCTGATGCGTTGCTTTAATGAATCACTTTGTGTTTTCAGTTTTAGCTGATGAATGGTTTTATAAATCAGTTTTATTTTTCTATAGATAAATCGTTCCAGCGCATTTTTAAAAATGAAATATGAAAGAAAAAATGTTAAAACAATACTTAATGATACTACTGCCCAACGCCATTGATGCAGGGGAACAAAAATGTTTACCATTAAAACCAAAGCAATGGCACTGGTTAAAATCAATGAAGAATAAAGTGATAACTGCTTGGGCGTAATGTTACGCATGCAATCAATTTGATTTTGACGATGGTAAAATTAAAATTCAAACTTATATCCCACTCCTTTCACGGTTCGGATATATTCATCTCCGAGCTTTTCGCGGAGTTTGCGAATATGAACATCAATGGTGCGATCACCTACAACCACATCATCCCCCCATACTTTTTTCAAAATTTTTTCCCGTGAATATACTTTGCCTGGTTTAGAAGCAAGCAAGGCTAACAGTTCAAATTCTTTTTTAGGCAAATGAAATTCTTGGCCTTTTAATTTTACTATGTATGCTTCACGATCTATTACAATATCACCTATAACAATTTTTTGTGCATCTTCATTGCTTGGTTCTGTTTCTTGGTATCTTCTAAGTAAAGCATTTACACGGCTTACCAGCACCCGTGGTTTAATTGGTTTAGTGATATAATCATCGGCACCGGCATCAAATCCTGCAATTTGTGAATAATCTTCACCCCGCGCTGTAAGAAACGTTATCAGTACATTTTTCAAATTTTCGTTGTTACGTATTTCTCTGCACGTTTCAATTCCATCCATGTCGGGCATCATCACATCTAATATAATTATGTGGGGTTTTATTTCGTTTGCAATTTTTAGTGCATCACGCCCGTTGTTGCTGGTGTATATCTGAAATCCTTCTTTTTTTAAGTTAAAGCTCAAAAACTCTAAAATATCCGGTTCATCATCTACTAGAAGAATCTTATAATGGCTGTTTTCCATGAGATTATTAATCTGTTCCAAAGAAAAAAAGTTAATATTAATCGTAAGTTAAGCAAAAATTAACTTAACTATGCAATTTTACATAATTAAATAGAGTATTTAACCTAATCTATAACGTTATGAATTCATCATTTTAGTTGTTCGACAGAAAAATTTTATCAACAGGTGTAAACATTTGTTTTTTTTGAAAAATATCCGATAAATTTGTGTGAATACAACAAATTTCTCTTAACAATTGGCTAACTTAATTGAATCAACATGGTAAAAAAATCTACTCTTTGTGATGAACTGGAACTCCGTGCTACTTTTGGCACGGTAAGCATCGAAGCTGTTGCTAAACGCAAGTCGGCTGATGAAGATGATGACGAAGATGATGAGGATTATGATGATGACGAAGATGATGAATACTACGACGATGATGACGATGATGATGAATTCTTTGATGATCCGGAGTTTGATGATTTTGATACATTTGATGAAGATGAAGACGACGATGAAGACTACTATTAATTAGTCGTTGTTTTAACTATTAGTATTAAAACATACCATAAACCAGCATGCTTACACATGAAGTGTGCTGGTTATTTTTTGTAGCACATGATGCTCCGTAATTATACACATGATATATTTTCCATACAGTCTGAAGATGACTTTCAGCGGTTAGCACTATCGGCTTTTCGTTATCAATATGCGCATAATTTGATTTATCAAAAATATGTGGATCTGATTGAATGCAATCCTTCTAAAGTAAACGATATTTATCAGATTCCTTTTTTGCCGATATCTTTTTTTAAAAATCATCGTATTGTTTCAGGTACTCAAGAGCCTGAATTGATTTTTGGAAGCTCTGGAACTACGGGTTTGCGAAGTTTTCATTATGTGCTTTCTGCCGATGTTTATAAAACTTCGTTACTTAAAAGTTTTGAATTGGCTTTTGGGCCTGCTTCGCAATTTGCCTATGTATGCCTTTTACCTTCATATGCTGAGAGAAATGATTCTTCGCTGATTTACATGGCACATGAGTTGATTCAACAAAGCAAACATCCGCTCAGTGGATTTTATCTTCATGCAGAAGATAAGAAACTCATCAACGTATTGATAGAATTAGAAAAAACACAACAGCCTACCATCTTATTGGGTGTTACGTTTGCATTGCTTGATTTAGCTGCAGTTTCTCCTATGCCCTTAAAATCGATACGTATTATTGAAACCGGAGGGATGAAAGGAAGACGAAGAGAAATGGTTCGCCAGGAAGTACACGAAATTTTAAAAAAAGCATTTTCAGTAGATGTGGTCTATTCTGAATATGGGATGACAGAATTGCTTAGCCAAGCTTATATGCATGCGGATGGCTTATTTCATGCTCCGCCCTGGATGCGTATCCTATGCCGTGAAACGGAAGACCCGTTTGCCTGGGTTCCACCAGGCAAAACCGGAGGAATCAATGTGATTGATTTGGCGAATATTTATTCATCCTGCTTTATTGAAACGCAGGATTTAGGGAAAGTATATTCAAATACATCGTTTGAAATTATCGGAAGATTTGATCATTCCGATATTCGTGGTTGCAACCTGATGGTGATTTAAATTTTAGGGTTGAATACTATTACAAGTAAATTCGTCCCCTAACAATGTAACATTATTGGGACCTATCACCTGAAACTTGGTAATTTTAATACCGCTAATTCCCGTTACTATGCTATCGCCCATGGTGCCGATACAAAAACCAAACCGAATGGGATTAATGGCATAATTTTGAGCTACCTGGGCGGTATCGGTTCCCACGATGGTTTGAGCCAATAGGTTGTTTCCAAACTTTTTAATACGAAACACACCGTTATTCCCATTGGTGTTTTTACCGCTTGTCCAATTTAACCCTATGCCAGAGTAAATATAATTTCTGGTAATTCCACAATAGACAATGGTAGTATCCAAAATTGTATCGGGTATTTCAGAATTATACATCATCATTAAAGCATAGGTACGTCCTCCGCTTCCTGCAGCAAAGTTTTTGAAGTTGGCTATGGCTTCAAAATCTCCTGTAAAATATTGCTGGAAAATTTCGCCTCCAAACCCAGCAAAGTCATAGCCTTGTAGCGAAAGCTCCTTCGCATCAGTGTTTATTTCAATAATTACTCCATTGGACAGCCCTTCCGTATGCCACATCTTAACACACTCATCATCATTGCAAGATGTAAAAAATAATATGACTGCAAAAATTGATGAAAATATGCTAACTATATTTTTCATAAGAAATATGTTTACTTGCGAATATATGAATTTTATTTCAAAAATTGAAAGATAATTTGTAGAGATTTGTAATTTATTATAGCCCAAAAGGGTATAAATGCTGTAATAATAAATTTAGAATAAAAATGTACACCATGAACGATATCCGTAATTTCAATGAATATCAGAAGGCATATCAGTTAAGCCTTGCAAATCCGAAAAAATTTTGGGATGAGGTTGCACTTAATTTTTACTGGAGAAAAAAATGGGATGAAACCTTGCAATGGGATTTTATAAAACCCGATGTTAAATGGTTTCTAGGAGGCAAATTAAACATAACTGAAAATTGCTTGGATCGTCATTTGGATGTATTGGGCGATGAACCTGCTATTATTTGGGAGCCTAATCATCCGGATGAACCTAAACGAATTTTAAGTTATAACGAATTGTATCTACAAGTATGTCGTTTTGCCAACGTGCTGAAAAATCAAGGAGTGTATAAAGGCGACCGGGTATGTATTTATATGCCGATGGTGCCGGAAGTAGTCATTGCCATGCTGGCCTGTGCCCGAATTGGAGCGGTGCATTCTGTGGTATTTGGAGGGTTTTCATCAACCGCACTTCGAGAGCGGATTGAAGATGCACAAAGCAATGTGGTAATTACCTCGGATGGGTACTATCGTGGCACAAAGCAAATACCGATGAAACAAACCGTGGATGAAGCGTTGAAACAGGTAAATATCGAACAAAAAGTGATTGTATTTCGTCATACCGGCCAACCTGTGAATATGATTTCAGGTCGGGATGTTTGGTGGCATGAAGCCATGCAAATGGCATCAAATGAATGCGAAGCCGAAGAAATGGATGCCGAGGATATGTTGTTCATTCTTTATACTTCCGGCTCAACCGGTAAGCCTAAAGGCGTGGTTCATACAACCGGTGGATACATGGTTTACACCGGATATACATTTAAGCAAGTATTTCAGTACCGGTCCGGAGAGGTTTTTTGGTGTACGGCCGATGTAGGCTGGATTACCGGACATTCGTATGTAGTTTATGGTCCTTTGTTGAATGGTGCAACCGTGTTGATTTTTGAAGGCGTGCCTACCTGGCCTGACCCATCGCGTTTATGGCAAGTTATTGATAAATATAAGGTAAATATTTTTTATACAGCACCTACAGCAATTCGGGCATTGATGGCCGAAGGAGATGATTGGTTAAAGCCGTATTCTTTGCAAAGCTTGAGAGTAATTGGTAGCGTAGGCGAACCCATCAATCAAGAAGCCTGGGAATGGTTTTATCATCAGGTGGGAAAAGGCAAATGCCCATTAGTAGATACCTGGTGGCAAACCGAAACCGGTGGGATTATGATATCGCCTATAGCCGGTATTACACCACTAAAACCAACGTATGCGTCGCTGCCATTGCCCGGTATTCAACCCGTGATATTGGATGCGGACGGAAAAGAAATTACCGAAAATGAAAAAGAAGGATTATTGTGTATAAAATTTCCCTGGCCTTCCATGATACGTACTACGTTTGGCGACCATGAACGTTGCCGTAAAAATTATTTTGCGGCTTTTCCCGGCTATTACTTTACAGGAGACGGTGCCCGCCGAGATAAAGATGGATTTTATCGCATCATTGGTCGGGTGGACGATGTGATAAACGTTTCCGGGCACCGCATTGGAACTGCAGAAGTAGAAAATGCCATCAACGAGCACGAAAATGTGGTTGAATCAGCCGTAGTGGGTTATCCGCATCCTATCAAGGGGCAGGGCATTATGGCGTTTGTTATATGCAATCATCCACCGGATGATGAAGCAAAGACTAAAAAGGAAATAGGTGAAGTAGTAACTCAAATCATTGGTCCCATTGCCCGGCCAGATAAAATTTATATCGTAGAAGGATTGCCCAAAACCCGCAGCGGTAAAATCATGCGTCGCATTCTTAGGAAGATTGCCGAAGGCGATATATCGAATTTTGGTGATACCAGTACTTTGCTGGAGCCTGAGGTCGTGAAGAAAATTATACAAGCCATTAAAAATTAATGATCGTTCAAAATTTGTTTATAACTTCTTCTTTCTTTCATTATTTTTTTGCTGTGCTTAATGGCTAATAAGCAGGCGGAACCTGAAAAGCCTTGAAAGAGAGTAGGGAGAATTAAATTTTTAAATTATGAGAGGATTTTTAACAATTTCATTTGTAATGATTTTTTTAAGCAAATCATTTGCAGTACCGATAACTGTTCATTATGTATCACCTGATGGTTGTCATATTCTGATAGAAGGTGATTTATCATCAGTTGGATTTACTGGAACTATTACTGGGTGGGGTGGAGAACATTGTTTTACAGGTAAAGGA
>CALEWF010000260.1 GCA_937925455.1 uncultured Flavobacteriales bacterium
TTTGGGAACGGCATAGCTATGTAATTCAAAAATTCCACCTTTGTTTTTATAACTCCATTCGGCAGAGGTTTTTTCCATTTTATGATACAACGTAATGCTATCTAAACATTGCAGTCTGTCGGTAAAAATGAAAAATGGCAAACTATCATCCTGTTCAAAACTATCTGTCCACAAGCGCCAAACAGCATATCGTCCACTATTTTTCAAGGACGTGAATTTTGAAGTAGCGTCTGGCCATTTTTCTAATCCTTTGCTATTTTCTATTATTCTGCGGGTATGTTTTACATCGCTGGAAATAATACAATAATCAAAATGTCTTTCATGAACTTTAAACCCATCGTCTGTTTTTTCTAATTTATGAATGGGGGTATTGTACCATACTTTAGCGTTATGTTTCTTTAAAAAATCTTCGCAATAGCCTATAAATGTATGCTGAAAATCATCATTCAAAACATCGTATAATAAGCCGTCTTCATTACTTAAAAAATAGAAATGAAAACTTTTAATCAGTTCGGCCATGCTCATATCTTCCGGCTCTGCAAAAAAAGCCCTGGCAAAGGAATTAAACACAATGCGCATTTTTTTTGGCATCCTGGTTCTTCGGGCGAACGACTCAAAACTTTCACCATCAAATTTCTTATAGGTCTTTTCAAAATCAAATTGCAGCAGACTAAGAAAGGGAATACTCAACGGATTGATAAACGTCAAGTAATTAAATATGCCGTGTTTTCTTAAATCTAAAATATTTAGCCCGGGCGTGTTATCTAAGCCTTTAAACCCTTGTTTTTGATTTTTTCCAAAAAGAATCACATAATCATCAATGGGAATAAGATGTTTGTCAGCTCCCAGCTTTTTCAAAAAATCTTTCAAGTTATGATACTGTCGAAAGAATGCATGAAATCCATGCTCTGCACGCAGTTTTTCGCCTTTTGATTCAAATTCCCAAGAGCCAATTTTTCCCCCCAGAAATGGATTTTTTTCAAATAAATGTACATCAAACCCGCGTTCTGCCAAATTGCATGCAGCCGATATGCCGGCTATGCCACCCCCAATTACAGCCACTTTTTTGGGTTGTGCTATAAGATAGGGTAGGTTGGTATCCGGATGATTTAGATTCTGCTCGTAATTATTCAGCTTTTGTCTGATCTTCTTCCGAAGTGCTTCCATACGGTTGGATATTTTTATTCCAGAGTCGTGTAAATTCAAATGTTACTTCATCGCTTTTGATTAGTAAGTCCCGATGATGGGTTTGCTCATGCCAATGTTTGTTACTTTCTAAAAATGCAATGTCTTCTTCTACAATCCGCATACTTTTTCGCAGCATAAACCATTTGGCAAACCAAGGATTAAACCGAAAGATATTATGCCATGTTGTAATCTGAATCATCATTACATGGTCTTCATCAATTTCATAAAAATGCTCATAAATCACCATTTGCCGGGCTGGCATAGTGAAGTGTTTTTTAAACCGTAAATCCAGCTTGCTGGTATGTGGAAACCAGTAGCCAAAATGGGTATCCACGGTTTTACTAAATCCAAAGTAAATTTTTTCAAAAAAACTTCCTTCATTAGCCCGGTCGTAATTTCCTTCTATCGAAGTATCGGTAACCCGCAGGTTGAAATTCATTTTTTCATTGTGCAGGTTCCCCATAAAAGTCTTAATGCTGTTACGATGTACATGGTTGATGTGATAGGCATCGAATAAACTTTCAGCCACCAGTTTTATATTCGCTCGGATGGCATGATAATTAAAAACAATCGGCCATTTTTCCATTTCGTGCATGGGAGGCAGGGGTACGCTGTCTTTTTTGTCTTCATCGCCAAACCAAGCCCAAACAGCTTTATATTTTACTTGTACAGAATAAGATTTTATACAAGCTGTTTTGGGTATTTTTTCTTCCGGGGGTAACGATGGAATATGAGCACATTGCCCATCGCCATTAAATTCCCAACCATGATAACCACATTTTATATGATTTCCCTTTACATATCCTAACGAAAGGTGTACGTTTCGATGACAACAGCGATCTTCCAATACATAAATTTTCCCATTAGCCGCTTGAAAAGCTACCACTTCTTTCCCAACAATCTTTTTATGAATAGGTTTTCCTTTTTTTAATTCTTCGGTAAAACAGACAATGTACCACTGATTTGTAATCATGTTTTAGTTTTTTGTAAGTAACAGCAAAGGTAGGTAATGGTTTAGTGATATTCGATTGATATACAAATAAAAAAACCATTGCCAATCATCGGGCAATGGCTTTTGTGAAGGAATAAAAAATTTTATGCTGTAACTTTCAATGCGCTGGCTACTGTTTTACCGATAATGGCCGGCGAATCAACCACATGTATTCCACATTCACGCATGATTTTCATTTTTGCAGCTGCTGTATCTTCGGCACCGCCAACAATGGCTCCGGCGTGACCCATACGGCGTCCGGGGGGAGCAGTTTGTCCGGCAATAAATCCAATCACCGGCTTGGTGCCATGTTCTTTTATCCACCGGGCAGCTTCTGCTTCCATACCTCCACCAATTTCTCCGATCATCACAATGGCATCTGTTTCCGGGTCGTTCATAAATAGTTCCACCGCTTCGCGGGTTGTAGTTCCGATAATTGGGTCCCCACCAATTCCTATAGCTGTTGATATTCCTAAACCGGCTTTTACAACCTGATCAGCTGCTTCGTAAGTCAAAGTTCCTGATTTAGATACTATTCCAATGCGCCCGGGCTTAAATACAAAACCCGGCATAATTCCCACTTTTGCTTCACCGGCTGTTATAATACCCGGACAATTCGGACCAATTAAACGTGATTTTTTATCACGTAAATATTCTTTCACCATTATCATATCCTTGGTTGGAATTCCTTCTGTAATACAAACTATCACTCCGATTCCGGCATCGGCAGCCTCCATGATAGCATCTGCGGCAAAGGCTGGAGGTACAAAGATGATAGATACATCTGCACCGGTTTCTTTAACGGCATCCGCTACTGTATTAAATACAGGCCTGTCCAAATGTTTTTGACCACCTTTTCCCGGTGTTACGCCGCCTACTACATTCGTTCCGAATTCTATCATCTGTCCGGCATGAAAAGTTCCTTCGTTGCCGGTAAATCCTTGTACTATTACTTTGGAATGTTTGTTTACTAATACACTCATGGATGCTCGTTTTTTATTTTAGCCACGAAAATAACCATTCATCGGGGATTCCCCAATTCTGATTATCAAAAAATGATTAACAATTCGTAGGGGAGTACAAAATGCCTTTAACTTTTTACTTTAAACCCAATATCAGTTATAATTCCTAACTGAATAAGATAGCCGGTAACAGACATGCCTTGCAGCGAGGTGTTAGAAAATTCAAACAGTTGCACCATGGGCATTGTGTATTGAAACATGGGTTTGATTTTTAATTGATTATTTAAAAGATTGATTTTATATCCAAAGTGTAATATAAAGTCAAATTGATTATTAAAACGGCTGGCTAAAATAGATTCCCCTACATTTTCATCCCCCCCCACTAAGCTTCCATTGCTGTTTTTAATTCTAAAATCAGCACGATACATATTCCAGAACGAAAAGGTAAATCCTCCACCCACCACAACGTTGTTTGATTCATAATTTGCTGCAGCATAAATTCCTGCGTAATGAATGGTGCCAAATTCATCTACCTGATATGTTTGAGGTGGATTGTCATTGGGATCATAAGCTAAGTAATACGAATGAAACCGTTTGTTCCAAAAATGAAGTCCACCCCGAATTGTTAATGTTGGTAGTGCATTCAAGCGGGCGCCGATGCCTACATCATACCCAAACCCATTACTTTTAGTAATAACAGCAGCATTAAGCTGCTCCGGATATGAAACAAATCCATAACTGGCAAATAACGGAATATCAATCCCCCACCGTGAACCATAGATTTCAGGATTATATTTTTTATGCTCCCGAACTTCGGCTTTTTCTTTTTCCTTTTCCTTGTATTCGTTTTCAGGTCGGGTAAAGTTTCCGTCTTCAATTCGCCAGGTATTACCCGGTTTACCTTGTTTTACCCATTCGTTATAATCTTCCACCACGGCTTCTTTCTCTTTGTAAGTATAGTAGCGATCGGTAATTTTACCAGCCAGGCTTCTGTAGTCACTAAAGAAATTGCTCATCTCGGTTTTGAACGTCTTGACAGTCATTTCAGCCCATTGTTTCGAGGAGTGTTTTTCTACAAAATACCGGGTGAAAATTTGGTATTTTCCTCCTTTTTTTTCCCGAAAGCTTAATTCATAAAGGCTGGCTTCTCCATGGATTATTCTTCGAAGAAAATATTCTTTGCCATCTACTACTTTGCTTACATATTCTTCTTCACCAAATCGAAAGTATGTTACTTCTTTGGGTGATAGTTTTTCTTGTTGGTCGCTTCCTGAACGAATAATAGTAATGGATTTTGAAATTCGGTCTTCTCGTACTTGTTTTATTTCGGCTTGAATGGTGTCGCCACTGGTAAGTACAACAATTCCTCGCTGAAAATCAT
>CALEWF010000261.1 GCA_937925455.1 uncultured Flavobacteriales bacterium
TTTCACGGGTCATTACTTCGTTGATGGGGCGAAGCATATTTTTTTCAAACCTTAAATCCCGATTGGTAACAATTCCCACTAACTTCCCGGCGTTATCCACCACCGGAATACCGCCAATTTTGTATTCCCGCATCAAGTTGAGGGCATCCCTAACGTGAGCATTGGCATTTAGGGTAACCGGATCGATAATCATACCACTTTCGGCGCGTTTTACTTTACGCACCATTTTTGCCTGCTCATCTATGGTCATATTTTTATGAAGTACACCAATTCCGCCTTCCTGAGCCATAGCAATGGCTAAGTCAGCCTCGGTTACCGTATCCATGGCAGCAGAACATACCGGCACATTGATTCGGATATTTTTGGTAAATCGGGTTGAAACATTCACCTGGTTAGGCAGTACTTCTGAATAAGCTGGAACGACCAGCACATCATCAAATGTAAGACCTTCACCCACAAACTTGTAATCAAGTGGATTCATAAAAAATTGCAATTGTTAAATTGCGTGCAAATATAAGAAATAAGAGGTAAGTTCAGCATTTTGATAACGCCGACAGCTCCATTAACATTTTTTTCATTTCATGGAGAGGAATCATATTCGGTCCGTCACTAAAAGCGTGGTCAGGCTCCGGATGGGTTTCAATAAAAAAACCATCCACACCAACGGCAGCAGCAGCTCTGGCCAAATATGGGGCCATTGCCCGATTTCCGCCACTTTTTCCGCCTAATGCTCCGGGTTGTTGTACACTATGAGTTACGTCAAATATTACCGGAGCATACTTTCTCATTTCGGGAATGGATCGAAAATCAACTACTAAATTGTTATATCCGAAAAATGTGCCCCGCTCGGTTAATAACACTTGATTGTTACGGGTAGATTGCACTTTTTCTACGGCATATTGCATATCAGACGGAGCCATAAATTGCCCTTTTTTAATATTTACCGGCTTGCCGGTAGCACCAGCAGCCAGCAATAAAGAGGTTTGCCTACACAAAAAGGCAGGAATCTGAAGCAAATCTACAGCCTCTGCCACAGCAGGCACTTCATGCGATTCGTGTACATCCGTAATCACCGGAATTTGCATAGAGCGGCTTATTTCTTGCAGTATTCGCAACGATTCTTCAAATCCAATACTCCTAAACGAATGCGCTGATGTTCGGTTTGCTTTATCGTAAGAGGCTTTAAATACATAAATATATCCAATTGCTTCTGCCAATGTTTTCATGTGCTCGGCAACATGAAGGCATAAATCCCTGCTTTCTACTACACAAGGGCCGGCTATCAACAGTTTTTTATCACTATTCCAGGTAACATTCGGATGTAATAGCATGGAATTCATGTAATTATTTATTTAATAAACATCGTGAATGCGGATAAGACCTTCCAAAAAACCGTTATTAACAACCGGCAAAACCGAAATAGCCGAGTTTCGGTTTTCCATCATTTCAATGGCTTGAATCAACGTTTCATCTTTCGATATGGTGAAAGGATATTTAGTCATGGCATCAGCAGCAGTTTTTCCAGAAATTTCATTCCACTCGCCAAGTTTTCTACGTATATCGCCATCAGTAATCAACCCCACCAATTGATTTTGTTCATTTACAACGCAAGCAGCTCCCAGCGGAAAATGGGTCATGGCAATAATCACTTCCTTCATGGAAGTATCCGGAGTAACCCGTGCCACTTTTTCTACAGGATGCATTACTTGATGTACTTTGTACAATAAATTCTTACCTAGCTGACCACCCGGATGAAACCTGGCAAAATCATCGCGTGAAAATTTTCTAGCTTCCATTAAGCAAACCGCTAAGGCATCGCCCATGGCTAAGGCTAATGTACTACTTGATGTAGGTACCATATTCAGCGGGTCAGCTTCACAACTCACCCCGGCATTCAACACAATATCTACATCACGGGCAATGGGAGAATGTAAATTTCCTACGATGGCTATTACTTTTAACTGCATGGCTTTTAGAATCGGGATGAGGCGAACCAACTCCACCGTAGTGCCTGAATGTGAAATAAGTAATGCCACATCGCCGGGGTGACAAACTCCTAAATCTCCATGAAATGCTTCTCCAGCATGCAGAAACATGGCCGGAGTGCCTGTGCTGGAAAATGTGGCTGCCAATTTACGTGCTATGATACCGGACTTCCCCACCCCGCTAACCACAACCTTGCCGGAACATTGCAAAATGGTTTGTACTGCATGATGCACTTCTTCTCCAACCCTTTCGGCAGCAATTTTAATGGCATCACTTTCAGTGTACAACGCCTTTTGAAAGCGGCAAATGGTTTTTTCTACATCACTCATGAACGATGCATGTAATCAGGTCTTCCGTAGCGGCTTTTTTTCTTTTTATTTGGAGAAATAAGAATATTTCTAAAAGCATTTCCGGTGTATCCGGCCAAGCCTGCGGCTAACCCTCCAATCAATGCCGTAAGTACAATCAATGCACCGGCGCTTCCACCCAAAGGCAACACTAATGCAATTTTTGAGGTTAGAATTCCTTCAGTACGAGTATGAATAACAATGGCCTGAACGAGCCAAATCATTGCAACAGATACAAACCCGCTAAAAAACGCTCCGGTTCCGTTGGTTTTGATGATTAAATTCATTATGAAAGGAACAGCCATGATGATATACCATGGAAAGAACATCAGCCCGGCAATACAAAGCGCTGCTATTAGTATTATTTTAACAATCAATTTCATGTTTTACTTCTGTTTTAAAATTTGTGGAATCATGCCTGAAGAAATTTCTTCGGGATTTTGCAAAAAGTTTAACGTAAAATATTCACCCCGGCTCCACTTTTCAATTCCTGTTGTGTAATAAGGACTTCCGGGATTACCAGACTGACCACCTGGATATACACCATACGCTTTGATGGGCTTTTCTAAAGAAACTATCATACGCCAAGAAGGTCCCCAGCGGCTATCACAAGCATTGACGATGCGTTTATTTCCACCAATTTGAATCTTAGTTTGAGAAAATGGAATTAGCCTAGCTAAATGCTGAACAGAAGTGGATTTGTAAGCATACCAAGTGAGAGGTTCTTTATGAATTTCTTTCCAATGGTTTAAAGCATTCTTGGCTTTATGAAATGATAATTGAATTAAATCTTCCAGTGTTTCTACTTTATCCGTCGTAGATTTAATATCAAAGATGCTGTGATGCGGATAATTATGCATCATCCATACGGTATAAAATTCTTGAGGAATTTCCATCATCTTTCCTTGTATGTAAAGCTCATCCCAAATTAAACTATCCAAATTTACAAACCATACTTCGTATATTGCCGCAGCTTCGGACAAAGCATCGTTCATATAATTCCATTTCTGAAGAGCTTCCACATATTCTACCCCTTCTGTAATTTTTCCCAATAATTTCAGCATCAATGGCAAACTTTCGGCAGCTTGCAGATTAAAATTATCATTCTGCAATTTCATCATGTCTTCTACGGTAATTTTATCCATCATTTCCAATCGTTCATTGATGCGACGATTGCGATATAATTCAAAGAACCCATTGTAATAGTAAGGATACGTAGCATCAGTGGGATGTTGGTTTGCAGAACTAACAAAATTTCGTAATGGGTTTAGCACATGCGGATTTTCTGACTGAGGAATATATCCCTGCCACTGATAAATGGAAGATGAGCCATCCATCACATACTTACCCTGCTTGGGCCATTTTAAAGGAAACTTTCCTTGTTGCCAAATTGCAATATCGCCTGATGCTGATGCAAAAACAAAGTTTTGACCAGGGCACTGAAATGTTTCGATGGCTTTTAAATAATCAGCATAATTTTTAGCTCGATTTAAATAATAAAAAGTCATCAATTCATTGGATGGTTCTAAACCCGTCCAACGGGATGCCAAATTCAAGGCAGCAGTATCTTTAGTTAACGTAGCATCATATACTATCGGACCAAAATGTGTGTACACTACAGTATCAAACATTGGCTTTTTCCCCTTAATTTTAATTTCTTCTACACGAACAGTAGTTTGTTTCCATGCCCCATCAAACAAATATTCTTTCCGCGAAGCATCTTTAAATTGTATTTTATACCAATCTTTTACATCTTGCGTGCCGTTAGTAACACCCCAGGCAATATCATTGTTAAATCCGATAATAACAGCAGGTGCACCCGGAAGGCTAACTCCATAGACATTGTATTGTGGTATTGAAAGTTGTATTTCATACCAAATGGATGGAAGATTTAATTGAAGATGAGGGTCGTTACATAATATGGGAGCACCGGTAGCTGTTTTATTTCCGCTCACAGCCCAGTTATTGCTACCTATGTTATCAGAAGACTTTTCAGGTTCTACCTCAATTCGAATGCCCAAACCCGGCACTGCAGGTGTATCTAATTGAACCGTAGGCGGATTGTATTTCACATCTCTCGGAACTATTGGGTCAATTAAAGAATCAGGGAAATCAGGATATATTAGTTCAGCTACTTCATAGCCGAGTAATGCTACAGCATTACTTAACTCTATATCTTTAGATGAACCCGTAAGCATATCTGCCATATACTTTAATAGCAAGGCAGATTTTAACTTACTCCAGGGCTCTGGATTATAGTTAAGTAATTTATATTCTAATGGCAGGTCTTTATATTTTAATGATTTAATATATGCATTTACTCCATCAGCATATGCTTGTAAAATGGAATTTGCCAACGAATCACGTTCAAAGGCCTCCACCGTCAACTCTGCAGCGTATAACAACCCTTTGCGCCGTTGCATCCGGTCTAAATCTATGGCTTTCTCCCCTACTATTTCTGATATTCTTCCGGCGGCAAAGTGTGTTTGAAATTCCATCTGCCAAAGGCGTTGCGAAGCAGTAACGTATCCTTGTGCAAAAAACAAATCATGTTCATTTTTTGCAAAAATGTGCGGCACCATCCGGTCATCATAAATCACCTGCACATCTTCTATTAAGCCTTCTATTTCTAATGTAGCAGGAATTTTAGCATTTTTAGATTCGGCATTTTGCCAAAAACCGGAGAATGGGCTTAAAAACTTCCCAAGCGGAGGCAATGGACTAACACCAAATTCCATTACATGAAACAAGCCTGCAGTAAGCAAGGCAAAAAGTAAAAATTTTAGAATACGCATATTATCATGTGAGATTATGCGGTGAAATTGATAAAAAAAAAGCAATTAACCTATACATCAAGCGATAGTAGTAGAAGCTCGGTAAGCCTTAGCCCGCCCCATCACAAAGTTTCCAATTTGCGCTATGGCTTGGTCTGCCTGAGGTAAGAAACCGCCGAATACCTGAAATACATGAATCATTTCCGGGTATTCTTCATATTGAAAATCTAAACCTTGCTCCATGGCTTTTTTATACAATGCCCGATTTTCAAATAATAATATTTCAGACGTACCAACTTGTACAAGAACGGGGGCTATGCCTCTTAAATCTGCATACAACGGGCTTGCCAGCGGATGCTTCACATTTTCTCCGGCATAACGATGCCCCCAAATTTTTATGCTTTCCTTATCTATAAAGGGATCTTTATCCTGATAACTATCCATCTCAGGCGAAGATGCTGATAAATCAACCCAAGGTGATAAACAAAATGCAGCTAACGGTTGGGGCAATCCCTTTTCTTTAATTTTTAACAAGGTAGCCAGGGTTAATCCGCCACCAGCCGAATCGCCGCCTATCACAATTTTTTCAGGTCTAAATCCTTTTTCTCGCAACCATTCGTAGGCATAAAAAGCATCTTCAACCGCAGCGGGAAACGGATGCTCCGGTGCCAATCTATATTCAATAATAAGGCATTGGGTTTTACAGGCACGGGCTATTCTCCCTGCCATTTTTTTGTGCGATTTTATTGACCCCATGCCATAGCCTCCCCCATGCAAATACAATATTACGCTATCATTATCAATATTACTAGGACGTATCCACAACGCATCCATGTGCCCCACCATTTCCATTTCATATTTTACACCACGCGGTTTTCGTAAAAACCACGTAAAAAAATCCATCCCTTTTCGATATTTATCCGGTGTATAATCATGCCGGTAAATAAGCAACTTGGTGAGCTTAAAAAATAGCTTGATAATTTTATTTCTGAAACGTCCCACAATCGTTTTTTTTGTTCCGCCTCAAAAGTATATGTTTTTCACAATTCATACGTTTTTAACACGAGATAAGTTTTTTTAATTCCCAAGTATCATCAAATTTTTTTGGGGGGGCGGCCGCGTGTTCCGCTCTTATGCAGCTTGTGTGCAAACAAGCTGCACTAAGGCTGCGGTGGCTTGTTGCC
>CALEWF010000262.1 GCA_937925455.1 uncultured Flavobacteriales bacterium
CCGGATTCTTTAGGGTTCTTTGCACACCCACCAGTGCAGCATAATGGAATACATAATCGAATTGAAATGCATAAAAAACGCCCGATATATCCTGATAATTATTTACATCACATTTAATAAAACGAATGTTGTTATGTTTTATAAGATCCGGCAATTTTGCCGGTTCGCCGGTTCTAAAGTTGTCCACAATCAGCACTTCATGCTCGGGATTTAACGCCAACTTTTCTGCCATGGCACTTCCAATAAATCCGGCCCCGCCGGTAACAAGGATCTTTTTTTTCATGCTACCAATCTTGTTCTGCTATTTTCATCAAGTATTGACCATAGCCGCTTTTTAAAAGTGGCTGTGCCAAATTGATGAGCTGTTGTTTATCAATAAAATTCATACGATAGGCCACTTCTTCAATGCATCCAATTTTTAATCCTTGTCTTTCTTCAATTACCTGCACAAACTGGCTGGCTTGCATTAACGATTGAAATGTTCCGGTATCAAGCCATGCTGTTCCCCGGTCAAGTACATGTACATGCAATTGCCCCATCTCCAAATAGATTCGATTTATATCAGTAATCTCATATTCTCCCCGAGCACTGGGTTTAAGATTTTTAGAAAACTCTATAACTCGATTATCATAAAAATAAAGTCCCGGCACTGCAAAGTTTGACTTGGGTTTTATGGGTTTTTCTTCAATCGTAACGGCTTTCTTTTCATTGTTAAATTCAACTACTCCATAGCGTTCAGGGTCTGAAACATGATACGCAAAGATGACTCCTCCCTTTGGATTACCAATGGATTGTAATTGCTTGGGCATACCTGTCCCATAAAAAATATTATCTCCGAGAATCAGAGAAACAGAATCATCTCCGATAAATTCCTCTCCCAACACAAAAGCCTGCGCTAAACCATTGGGTACTTCCTGTGCTTTATAGCTAAATTTTAAACCCAACAGTTCACCACTACCAAGCAACCGCTGAAAATGAGGCACATCATGCGGAGTTGAAATAATAAGAATTTCACGAATACCAGCCATCATCAATGTAGATAGCGGATAATAAATCATGGGTTTGTCATAAATAGGCATTAGCTGTTTGCTAATAGCCATGGTTATAGGATAAAGCCGCGTACCGGACCCCCCGGCAAGGATAATACCTTTCATATTTAAGTTTAGATTACACTAAAATTATTCATCTTCATCAATATTTTCCAACTCCTGCTGTGAAATTATTTTTTTATTAAAAGTAAGCAATAAAGACGGTAACAATATTAAATTGGTAAACATGGCCATGAACAAGGTAATAGAAACCAAAACACCCAAGGCTACTGTTCCCCCAAAATCAGATGCGATAAAAATTGAAAAACCAAAAAATAAAATGATGGAAGTATAGCTCATGCTTAACCCTGTTTCACGCAACGCCTGAAGAACAGACTTTTTTACGTCTCCCTGCCAATGTTTTAATTCCTGACGATACTTTGCCAGATAATGAATTGTATCATCCACCGAAATACCAAATGCCACACTAAAAATAATGCTGGTAGATGCCTTTAAAGGAATTTCTAAAAACCCCATAATGGCCGAAGTAAAAAGCAGTGGAATAATATTAGGAATCAACGAAATAAGAACCATTTTCAAGGAGCGAAACATTATCCCCATGATTAATGCTATGATACTTATTGCTACAAGCAAGCTGGTAAATAAATTCTTAACAAGATAATCTGTACTTTTCATAATGAGGATGCTGGCTCCGGTAAGTATAATTTCAGCATCCATATCGTTGAAAATTCTAGCAGCCATAGATTGTATATCATGGGTAACCTGCTTCATTTCATTGGTTCCCATATCTGCCATTTGCGAACGAATTCGAATATACCTCCAACTGGAATCCACATACGAATGCATAAGCGAATCTCCTCCGGCAGCACGGCTGGCATACTTAGATATTTTTCCCATGTCCAACTCATTGGGAATACGATACTCTACAGGAGAGCCATTGTAATACACCTGATTGGCATATTTTATCAACTCTATAGCTGAAACTGCCCGCGAAAATTTTCCATATTGCTGAATGGAATCTTGTAATTCACTGACCCGTTTCCACAATTTTGTTTTTACAAACGAAGCACCTTTTTTCTTCTTAGTATCTATCAATATTTCAAAGGGCATCACTCCGTGAAACTCTGATTCAAAAAACTCCATATCGCGAAATGCACGTGAATGTCGCGGAACATCATCTGCAATGCGTCCGGAAGTTTTAATCAAAGACATTCCGGCAATAGAAATAATAAATAATATACCCGAAACCCAATAAACTTTTGATTTATGATGGCCTACAATGTTATGCAAGGTATCAAGCAACTTATTAGATCGCTTGTTTTGCAAATGACGCGTATGCCGAATTGTAGGCGCAGGAAGGTAACTAAACAGAATGGGAATTAAGATAATTGATATAACAAATAAGCATAAAATATTCAAAGATGATACCGTTCCAAACTCTACCAGCAATTTGCTATTGGTAATAATCATTGTACCAAAGCCTACAGCCGTTGTAAGATTGGTGAGAAATATGGCTCTACCGGTTTTTTCAACTACACGTTTTAATGCCTGAATTTTATTGCCAACGTGCAAAAATTCCATGTGGTAACGTGTAATCATATAAACCGCATTCGGAATACCAATTACAATCAGCAGCGGAGGAATTAGGCCAGTTAGTATAGAAATTTTATATCCCATCAATCCCATGATGCCCGAAGACCAGATAATGGCAATTCCCACAGTAATTAAAGGAACAAAAATGGACTTAACAGATTTAAAAAACAGAAACAAAACGATGGATGTAATCAGTGCAGCCAACACGATAAACAAGGTAATTTCTTTAGAGGCTCGTAGAATAGAATCCGTTCTTATAAAAGGTAATCCGGAAACATGCATAATTAATCCGGTGTCCTTTTCATAATCAGCAATTTCCTTTTGAATAGACTTTACAATATTCACGCGTTCCCGGGTATGCACGGCTTCTTTATCCATGGCTACAAGCATAAGAAATGTGCTGGATGCCCGATTCCATAAAACCTGCTCATAAAATGGAAGTTTTTCAATACGTTTTTTTATAGCTAAAGCCACAGAATCTGTAATATTATGCT
This sequence comes from uncultured Flavobacteriales bacterium, assembly GCA_937925455.1. Lineage (GTDB taxonomy): Bacteria > Bacteroidota > Bacteroidia > CAIKAF01 > CAIKAF01 > BA4. Next base: position 3,137 of record CALEWF010000262.1, read on the forward strand.
GTGGTGGAAGCATTGGTATCGTGTAAAATCTTTCCTTTTCTGGGTCTTTAACCAATACGGTGGCAGATATTGGAGATAACGTCCATTCGATACCGGGCAAATTTCTAATGCGATTTTCAAGTGCTTCCCATGCCTGCAAATGTTTTTGGGTAAAAAAATTGGGATGCTGAACGGCCATGACCACCACATTGGCCTCCTCTCCAAAAATGGAACGAAAGTGCTTATAATTGCTAAATGTTGGATCGCCGGAAGGTAACACTTCCGCCATTTGAAAGCTCATCTCTACTTTACGGCCTTGCCAAGCCATAAAAGCAGTAATTACAGTTAGCAATACAAGCCAAACCGGACGATAGGAAAAAATAAGCTTTGCAAAAGCCTGCCACATATCAGCAACGAATGTAATCACATTCCAGCTGAATACCAACGGGCGTTTTAAGAAGAAACCAGTTGAAGCGTTGCCTCAACCGCTTGAAAAATGTTATTTCGAACTTCTGAAATTCGGGCTTCCATCATATAGCACGGAGCAGAAACAATTTTATTTGTTTCATCTACCGCAATTTCATGCACTGATTTCATCACTGCTACAGCACCGGTTTTTTCCATCCCCTGGCTGATAGCACTAATTTCATACGGTGATTTTTGCTGAGTGGTGCCCACGGTAAGCGTTGCATGAACGTCTGTGCCTTCCAAAGCCTTAGCAATTACCGTAGGCCCCATACATAATCCGCAAACCGGTTTATGAGCCAACACCATTGAACGAATAGCTTTTTCCACATCACTACGTATTTCTCCATCCGGACCAAAAAATGCCCATTGCGTTAAATTCTTCGCCGCACCAAAACCACCGGGAATAACCAGTGCATCCAAGTCTTCCGCGTTAAATTCAGCTAAACTTCGAATATCGCCGCGGGCTATTCGGGCTGCTTCCACCAGCATGTTCCGTTGCTCAGGCATTTCTTCTCCGTTAAGATGATTTACTACATGATGTTGATTGGCATCAGGAGCAAAACAAACGGCTTGTGCGTCTAGCTCATCAATTGCCAGCAGGGTAAATACCGATTCATGAATCTCTGAACCATCATATACCCCACATCCGGATAAAATTACACCAACTTTTTTCATAAGTATTAGGATTTTAAAGCCTGTAATAATATTTCGCTAAAATCGTAAACATCCCGAAACGTATTGTACAACGGAACCGGCGCTACGCGAATTACAGAAGGTTCCCTCCAGTCGGCCACCACCCCTTTTTCAGTTATTCGGTCGAAAACGTTTTTACCTCCGGTAATTTCAAGCGATAATTGACAACCTCGTTGTGCAGAGTCGGCAGGCGTAAGAATTCGAATGGGCGAGCCGGAAAGTTGCTCGTTAATTACCTGCATTCGATACTCCAAATAACCTGTAAGCTTCAGGCTTTTAGCCCTAAGTTTATCCATCCCTGCCTGTGCAAAAATCTCCAGGGAGGCACGGTGGGCAGCCATACTCAGCACCGGCGCATTGCTCAATTGCCAGGCCTCGGCTGTTTCAAAGGCATCAATGGTTCGCTCCATTTTAAACCTACTTTCAGGCTTGTTACCCCACCAGCCCTCAAAACGTGGAATGTGTTTGTCTTTGCAATGCTTTTCGTGTACAAAAATTCCGGCTACTCCTCCCGGACCGGAATTGAGGTATTTATACGAGCACCAGGCAGCAAAATCTACCTGCCAATCGTGTAAGGCTAATGGCACGTTCCCCACAGCATGGGCTAAATCATATCCGGCAAATGCTCCCACCCGATGTGCCGCTTCGGTAATCGTTTTCATATCAAACCACTGGCCCGTGTAATAATTAACGCCTCCAAACATTACCAGCGCCAATGAATCTTTGTATTGTTCTATTGTTTGAAGAATATCTTCGGTGCGAATTACGGATTCTCCTTCCCGGGGACTTATTTCTATCACAGCTTCAGCAGGGTCAAATCCATGATAACGAGCCTGTGAATCCAATGCATAATAATCGGATGGAAAGCTTTTTTTCTCACATAAAATGCGAAATCGTTGGCGGGTTGGCCTATAAAAAGATACTAATAAAAAGTGAAGGTTAGCTGTAAGGCTTCCCATCGCCACCGTTTCTTCAGGCTTTGCCCCAACAATTCCCGAAAGCAGTTCTTTGAATGGCTCATGATAAGAAAACCAAGGGTTTTTGGCATGCAAATGGCCTTCCACTCCCAGATTTTTCCAGTCTTCCAACTCCTGAAGTACATAATTCCTCACTTTTATAGGTTGCAAACCAAGCGAATTTCCTGTAAAATAAATAGCATCGCGGCCGTGTATTCGCGGAATGTGAAACTCCTTTCGAAACCCTGCCAGTTCATCATAATGGTCCAGACTTACCGCAAAATCGAGTGAGTTTTCAAAATGCATCTGCGCTATTTTATTAAATAGTAATTAACTAATACCCCTACTACAAGTGCAGGAACTGCTCCCATCAACGAATTAAACAATTTTTTCTTTCCAGCTTGCATTCGGTACCCTTCTATAAAAAATTCCTCTTTCAAGAAGGGCTCATCTTCCTTACCCGTTTTGCCAACTTTGGGACGAATAGCTCCATTCACAGCAGTAAATATAGTAGCTGGCAACGGAGCAACAAATAGATTAAACATACCACCGCCAAAACCCGTTAAAGCACCTCCCAAAGTAGAAAGTGGAGAATGATAATATTTTCGGGCAGAACGACGGCCCATCGCCCAACATCGCATTTCGTATTCCGATAATTCATAACGCCGGTCTAACGTATCTTGATGATAAATGACACGCTCTTTTTCAGTAATACTTATACTATCTTCATAGGGACTAAATGGTTCCACGTTTCGGGTTCTCACATGAAATACTTTTTCTTTGCTAAGTATAGCAGGCTTTTTAAGTTCTCTATAATATACATACGGACTTTGATGGTCAAAACTGTCAATTAAAAAAACATAAGGAAGCACTTGCCCGTTACGCAGCTCCATTTCAGTTTTTCGAATTTCTTTCACTGCAGTTTTTTCTATAAATCGGGCTTTTGAAAGTGGCGTATAATATATCCACGTTGAGTCTTCTTTTTCCACCAATGCCGGTATTTCTTTTCCATTAATCAACAAAATCAAATCTTGCGAATGTAGATTATGCATCACAAGATTCGCCCCCAAAATCACACAAGCCAAAATGTACTTCATACCGATTGTATTGCAAAGCGTAAAGTTCACATTTTATCACAAATTACCCAATCGGCAGCATAAGATTGACCCTAAAATTGTATTAAAATTTTTTAGTTAAATTAACTGGCTGCTTAAGCGGCTGTCCGTTACAAGTCCTCGTGGCTCATGCAGGCATCGCATAGTCGCAGCGGTGTCTTCGTGCCCTCAGCCCCGCTGCTCCTTGCGTTGCGGCTTTCGCCCCTGCGGGCTTTCCACTACCATCCCCGGCAGTCCGCCCTTATTGCCGCTATATTACATAAATAAAAATGGATAAATTTACATACTGCATCCTAGTCATTTGCTTCGCTATTGTCATATACTATTGTGTTTAACGTTCATGTCGGGTTGGAAAAACTTTGCTGTGGCGCAAATCCCAACCGGAGAACGAGTGCGAACCGTTGAACTTACTGATACAATTACCTTAGATAGTCTAAGTATTATACCCGGAAGTTTTAGCCTAACATGCAATGGCAAGGAAGTAGATACCTCGTTGTACTTCCTACACTGGCCTTCGGCATTTCTTTCCATTCGGCTTGACCGCTGGTTTACATCCGGTATGCCGGAAATGCCCTTGGAAATTCGTTACCGAACCTTTGCCTACAATCTTACTGCCAAAACGTTTGACCCTAAGAAGCAATCGCTTATTATGCCAACGCAGCAAAAGCCCGATACACCCATGATTTATGATACCAAACAAATCATTCGTCGGGATGATTTGTTTCGCATGGATGGCATTACCAAATCAGGTAGTCTTACGCGAGGAGTTTCATTTGGAAACACACAAGATGCCACAGTGGTTTCGGCATTTAACCTTCAATTATCCGGTAAACTGAATAATGATGTAGAAATTTTGGCGGCTATTACCGACGAAAATATTCCGGTGCAACCAGATGGAAACACACAACAACTACAAGATTTTGATAAAATATTTATTCAACTCAGCAAAGGAAGCACCAAAGTAATTGGCGGAGATTTTTTTATCACCAAGCCCAAAGGATATTTTTTGAATATTTTTAAAAGAGCGCAAGGATTAAGCATAAGTACCGGCTTTCCAAATCGAAACATCTTTAAAAAAGAAATAGAAGGAAGCATGCGTGTGGGTGCTAGCGGTGCCGTGGCTCGTGGTAAATTCAGACGGCAGGAATTTATGGGGATGGAAGGAAATCAGGGACCGTATCGCCTCACCGGCAATGAAGGGGAATTGTTTGTGATTGTTTTGAGCGGTAGTGAATCAGTATTTGTAGATGGAATACAAATGGAGCGAGGGCAGGAAAATGATTATATTATTGACTATAATACTGCAGAATTAACATTTACAGCCAATCGGCTAATTACAAAAGATTCAAGAATAGTAGTAGAATATGAATATTCAGACCGTAATTATCAGCGCTGGATGATTCATACCAACAATGAATGGGAATATAAAAATTTTTCATACCGACTCAATTTTTTTACTGAGTTTGATGACCGGAACGTACCACTTAATCAAACATTGTCCGATACACAAAAAGTAATTTTATCGCAGGTAGGCGACCATATCAACCAGGCTTTTTCGCCAGCAATAGATTCGGTGGGTTTTAATACCAATGAGGTGTTGTATAAAAAAATAGATACATTGGTTAATAGCCAGATTTACACCATTTATGTATATTCTACTCATCCGGATAGTGCATTTTACCGATTGAGTTTTACCAAAGTAGGTGCGGGAAAGGGGAATTATGTACTACTTCCATCTACTGTGAACGGCAGGGTTTATGGTTGGATAGCACCCAATCCGGATGGATCTAAAAATGGAGAATACGAACCGGTGGTAAAATTAATTACACCTAAAAGCCATCGGCTATTTACGTTTGGATCTACTTATAAGCCCACCCGAAAATGGGAATTGGATACTGAAGGGGCATTGAGCCATTATGATTTAAATACTTTTTCTTCGCTGGATAATCAGGATGATTTGGGATATGCATTTCGGGTTCAGGCTCGTTATCAAACACCATTGAATAAGAAAGAAAAAGACACGTTACGATTAGATACCCGTCTAAGCTATGAACAAGTAAGTGAATTTTTTAAACCGGTAGTTCGTTTTCGGAGTGTGGAGTTTGACCGGGACTGGAACTTTGTGAACCGAAATAATCCTAACCAAATGGTTCAAAATAATTTTGTGGGAACTGATTACATTCCTCAGCTTAGTGTAGAAATTACACAACCATCTTGGGGAAAGTTAGGATATTCCGGTGGCATTTATTTAAAAGGAGTAATGTATCTGGCATTCCGAAACGGAATACAAGCTGATGTTTTAAAAAAACGCTGGGAGTTGAAATATCAGGGTAGCCAAACCGCTACCTATGATTCGTTATCTCGAAGTTTGTTTTTGCGCCAACGCTTATTTACTACTACGCATTTTACCTTTCTATCATTGGGTATTCAAGGCGAGACCGAATACAATGCATTCTTTAATCGGTTTACCGATTCTCTGCTGCGAAGCAGTTATATGTTTAACGACTGGGAGTTCTTTATTCAGCAAGGAAAAGCCAGCGAACATCGGTGGCGGGTATTTTACAGAAGTCGTGTAGACCATTTGGCAGATTCTTCCGGTATTTTAAAATATGCTGCCATTGCTCATCATGCAGGAGGAGCCTTTGAATTAAATCCAACTGAACATCATTTTTTAAAAGTTGGTTTATCGTGGAGGTATTTGCAGGTTGTGGATACTATGCTACTCAGAAAGCCGAGTGAGAACACGTTACTTAGCCGTATTGAATATAATGGAAATTATACTAAAGGTGCTATTAAACTTAATTTATTTTATGAAGCCGGATCTGGATTAGAAAATCGCCGTGATTTTCAGTTTGTAGTTTCGCTGAATGGATTGGGAACGCATGTTTGGATTGATTATAACAATGACGGCATTAAACAACGTGATGAATATGAAATACGAACCGGAACGATAGTTGGAACTGATGGGTTAACCTACATTAAATTTTTTGTACCTACAACCGAATTTATTCGAACGTTTTACAATCAATTTATCGCATCGCTCGAAATACAAGCCCCCCAAAGCTGGAAAAACCAAGGAAGAATTAAAAAGTTATTCGCTCGATTCAGCACCCAAACGGTATTTCGATCAGACCGGAAAACTCAGCAAGATAATTGGGTGGCATCATTCAATCCATTTGTTACCAATCCGCAAGATACTTCCTTAATTTCATTGAATTATTCTTTTCGTCAAACATTATATTTCAACAGATTTGGAAGCAAGTTTGGTACTGAAATCAATTACCAGGATATTCAAAACCGCCAATTGCTTACAAATGGCATAGATACACGTACCAATCGTTATGGCTCATTGCGCCTGCGATGGAATATCATTCGCATGTTCACTCTGAACGTGGACGCACGAAGCGGTACAAAAACCTTTGATTCACAATTTTTGCGTAATCGAAACTATACCATTTCTTATTATGAACTCATGCCTGAGGTGGTTGTACAACCCAACAATATGTTTCGGGTGGGGATTACGTACCGTCTGGCTTGGAAAGACAATCTTGGAACACCGGGCGATTCATTACTACCGGGTGGCGAGGCTGCCCGCATCCATGACTGGGGAATGGATTTTAAAACTAACTTCATTGCCAAAGGACAATTCCAAATACGAAGCAATTTAATTTATATTACTTACAATAGTGTACAAAATACACCCTTGGCTTTTGAAATGTTAGAAAGTTTACGTAATGGAATAAATGTAACCTGGGGGGCTTCTTTTCAGCGTACCATTGGTAACAACTTGCAACTCACTTTGCAATACGATGGCCGAAAATCAGAAGGAGCCAAGTTTGTACATATAGCATCTATGCAATTACGGGCATTTTTTTGATGTTATAATTTAACAAAACGCCTATATATTACATTTTGTTGACTTTCTATTAATTGTATAATATAGATACCCGTATTTAGATTTCTTAAATCAATGACATTTTCTTTGTTATTAAGCATTCCTTGAACTAAATATCTTCCATGAAGATCTGTAATAATATATTTTATAGCAGGTGTATTGTAAGATGTATTTAAAATAATAAAATCATTAGCCGGGTTGGGATATATTCTATAAGTATTGTTATCTGTTAATTTAATGGAATTTATGTTTCCATTTTGATAAACTAGTATATCATAAATAAATGCACCACTTGTAATTGTAACAGTGCCTGTTCGGATTGAAGAATAATTAGTATCAACTGAAATTTCTAATGTAAAGTTTCCGAAACCATTGTTAGTATTCAAATGTATCCAAGTATCACTAATATAAGCATTCCAACTTCCATTAGTAAAAATAGAAACACTTTGTGTATCACTGTTTACTTCAAAATATAATGAATCTGGTGTTACAGAGAGAAATGAGGCTGCCGGTGATTGTACTATAAAAACAGTATCTGAATAACTACCTGATTGTACAAATACAAAACCATTTCGGGGCATTGAATTTAAATTTTCGTTCACAACAATCGAAAAAACAGACATGCCAGATGCTGTTGTTATATCCGTCGTAATCCAAGTGTCTGAAGTATTGATGGAGTAGCTCACGTTAGCATTTATATTTATATTACTAACCCCTCCGGATGATGGAAACCATAATGTATCTATTCCGGACTGAAGCAAAGTGTCTTCTCCTGCTTGTGTAATACTTATGGTTTTGAATTTATTCCCCCGTGTAAAAGTTGCCACGGCTGATCTTGTAACAGTAGTACCGGTGTTAGGAGAAGCTATAATATCTGTTATACCGTTGCCGAATGCCGTAGTATTAGAAAAACTAATCCATGGTGCGAAACAGGTTGCAATCCAAGTACTATCGGAGGTTACAGTAATGGTTTGTGAACCACCTGTTGCAATAAACGATAAATTGTTTGGATTCACCTCAATATTTCGATGATCAACCACAACAATATCATAATCTTCAATATCTCCGCCCGGGTCAGTAGTATTACAAGGCCCGGTAGTAGGACTCGGAAAGTTTTTACAATAGACCCTCATGCGAGTAGTACCTTCTATGGCATTTGAAGGCACAGTGAATGTAAGCGTTTTTGTAGCATTAAATGTTGGATACCAAGTTCCTGATGGAGGCATAATAGCTTCGTTGGCATCATTAAAATCGCCGTCAATGTTCCAATCTATCCAAATAGCCGGGGCATTCCCTCCAACAAACGTACAAGAAAGAGTATAGGTGGAATCCAGTTTTAATATAGTTGATAATCCTGTATAAATGTATCCTTCGTTGTTAGCAGAAGAACGGTTGATGGTATTCAATGTTACATTGGTTAATCCATTGCTTCCGCTGATGGTTAATGCAGGAATACACCAGAAACTAGTGTTAGATGACTGATTGACGGTGATGGTTTGCTGTAAACTTCCCCGCGAAATTAAAACTGTTCCCGTTCTTGCAACCGGCCCATTGGCTGATACATCAATTGTAATTGTTGAATTTCCGCTGCCAGAATTGGGTGTAATTGTGATCCACGAATTCGTAGTAGTGGCTACCCAGTTGCTATCGGTATTAATGGAAACCGTTTGTCCGGAGGCTGCAGATGAAAATGTTAAATTAACAGGTGTTATCCAAAGATACGGTTGAATACCTTGTTGCATCACAACAAATGAAGATGATTGACTCCCCGTACTAGCGGTTAAGGTAGCAAATCGAGGGGTATAATATGGATTTGCAAGAATCGTTGCAGACGCCCCATTACTACTGTTGAAATAACCAACACCTCCACTTGTTACATTAGGAATTAACCAACTTTGATTACTACTAATATTCCATGGGGCAGCTGCAGCAATTTCATAAGGAACTGTAGATGATGCACTGGCAGAAACAATAATCGTATCCGTTGTAGTTTCTATTTGATTGACCATGGGTTTAATGCCAATAATTATTGTTCCCGGAGTATAATTTGTACTTCCGGCTATTACGTTATGAATATTATAGTACCCATCGTACAACCCCCCCCAACCAAAATTGATGTGAAATTTTAAACTGGGCGTGGTTTGATAGCCATCAATAACATAAATATGAGATCCACCGCTGGCTACAACAACTCTACCGGCGTCCAATTCTTCACGAATTAAATTTTCCCATTCCGTATTAGTAAACATGGCTTTAATAGCACCTCGGGCAGATAGCGAATATTTCCAAAACTTTTTAAAATGAGATGCATTAGGTGCACTATTTGAAGAGCTACCACTCCACGCCATATCTAACGTAATTCCTATATGATATAATAACTTAGCTACTTCTGTATTGTATGAAGACAAAGCATTAGGCATCAGAGTATAATTATAGTTTTCCGCCCCTACATCTACACAATGAGATGGAGCATTTATATTACAGTAATTCCCAGGCCAACCGTTGCTTGGAAATAAATAATATTTTAATACTTGACCCAATGCTGTAGCTCCACAACCAGTCCAAACCCTACCACATGCTCCTCCACTTCCCGCAGGCGGACAATCTGAATTGTAATAACAACCTTGATTCCATGTGGTTGATAATAATGGCGAAACCTGGGCGTACGTTTTTAAAAATATACTATTTGTTATTAAAAAAAATAATAGAATCTTTTTCATACAAAATTTATTCAAATAAATAAAGATGAACAATGAAATTTTTTGGTTGCATCGCATCAAAATTAATTTTTTTTCATATTATAATTCATTAAGATTATATTCATCGAATTACTTAAAAACTTCAAACCTTTGATAAAAGGGTGAACAACTTGAAAAATCCAATACAATGAACACAGAAAAAAGATAGAGAAAATGTAAGTAAAAACTCTATGCTACTCCATAATCCTATGTTTTAAAAAAGATAGTATGTAATAACATTCTGGATGGAGAGCCTATTTCTGCAATTTATTGTCTGATTTATTTTGTTTTAAATTTCTTTTAAAAAATATTGCTCAACTGTTTTTTAATAATCTACAAAAAAATAAAGATATAAATGATAAACTTATTTTAAAACAGATTAGCAATTATTAGCAATTAAAATCAACTAAGAAAATCCATAAATATGTAATAAATAAAAATTTAAGATTTCCAAATTTATTATTCACTACTTTTTAAGATATAAATTAAAAATAAA
>CALEWF010000263.1 GCA_937925455.1 uncultured Flavobacteriales bacterium
TACTTCTGGTGAAAGCCCCAAAAATCCCGTTCTATCACCCGATGGTAGTCGCGTGGCATACATTTACGATCGTACGTATGCATACGTCAATCAAAATAAAGATACCGTTTATCGAAAAGTTACCGACATGATTTCCAGAAACATCAACGGATATGATAAAAGGGAATTAACTATCCATAATTCCATACCCGATGTTACCAAATACAAATCATCTTTTTATCCATTCTGGCTAAGCAATACTGAATTACTTTATTCTGCGGGAAAGATTTACAAAATTACTGACGAAATTTTACCGGTTGTTACCGCTTTAACAGACAACTTAAAGGCAGGCGGACAAGTACAATCCTTTAAAAAGTGATGGTTATGCGATATAAATTGATATTTTTTCTGATATGCATCTTAATATTTGCCGGATGTGAACAAGATAATAACATTTCACCCTTAGGAAATGGACCAACAACTAATCTTAATGGGTGGAGTTATCATGGTAAAGCCAAGCTGCTCCCGGTAAGCTCGGGCAATTACTACAATTTATACCTTGCCAAAGTGCATCAGCACGGCAGTAGCTATTATGATGTGTTTTACGGTGTACGGTATAAAATGCCCAACTACTATGGTCCCGGTAATGGCATTTTTATGAACTCCACCCGTTGGCTAATTAAGTCGGACGGAACCACGCAACGCAACATTGATAATTCAGAGGAATTTACGCAACAAACTACCGGATTACTATACGAACCCGTTTATTACACATACAGTGGCGGACCCTTCTCAGGAGGCACATTTTTGGTAGATTATACACATCCGGTAGATGTAGAAGTTTTCGGCACCGGGAAAGGAGAATTTAAAGTATATAATCCTGGTGCCATATATTCAGATATCTATTTTAGCAGCAAACTAATATCAGGGGGAGGAAACGGATTTGAACTTCCTTATTACCTTGCTGCCGGTAGCACTTCACCACTGAGTGTTATCTCCAGTCCGGCAACGCACTTGAAAGCCATTGACCGCACTGCGCTATCTCAAAATTATTGGGGGAGTTTTAATCTTGCCCTTGGCACTAATACATCCACCAACCTATCGCTGCTGCTTTCGGTAAATATTGACTCGCAGTTAGTAATTGTAAATGCGGTAACCCCTCAGGATATTTATTCCCCAGACTATGGCAGTATTCGCGGTGTACAGCCCATGTTCGGAAAAAAAATTACTGAAATCATTCCCCAGTGGAACATCGCTTACCAAATTGAAATGGTGCCCTACTATTATCAATATGGCAATCTGCTGTATGTGCTTCTCCAAAATCGTCAGCAGATTTTTTTGGTTACATTCAATCTGAATACATTTCAATTTCAGGTAGTGCACCAATACAACCAGCCACGCAGCACGCAAAATTTCTCCAGATTAACACATCATTTCCAATGGATAGATACGGACGAAGGCGCGTTTATCTTTACCGAAAAACGTGAAACAGGCGTATATGCCTTACTTCATAAAAACGGCAGCCAACAGCAAATTCAATTGCCGCAATTTAAATCCTCCATTGCGCCTGCAGTAATGGACATCCGCTACGATGGCGGCAAATACTGGATGATAGTGGCTGAAGACGATTACAGCGTACATTTATTTAGCAAAAATTATTAATGGTTATGAAGAAGTTTTTTTCACTCCTCTCTATTGCATTTTCACTTTCGGCAGCAGCGCAACTCACTCCCGATTACAAAGTGCCGGTGCCGGATATTCTCACGCTTAACCATGCGTGCATGCAAGGAAATATGCAGCAGCTATTTCAAAATGTAGTAGGTACTTCTGATCCGGCCAGCGCACAGTTTACTCATGTAACCAGCGATGCTGCTGGCAATCTGTATTTTACCGGCTATGCTGATTTTACCGTGAATTCGCCTACCAATCCCAACTTTCCGTATGCAAGTGCTCCCATCACTTTTGGCAGCAACAAAGTAAGCCCCATTACACAGACCCGCCCTGCCGAACACAAATTTTTTGTAGCTAAATACAGCTCTGACGGAAACCCATTATGGGTAGGATTTTTATCGGAAAATCCCACCAAGTTGCTTTGGGAAGAATCTACACAAAAACTGTATCTGACTTTCAATGCCACCGGCAATGGCATCAGTTTTAATGGCGCCATGATACCTCTGGATTCTGCCTATCACGGCAACGATAAAGTTATTCTTACGCTCAGCAGTGACGGCTCATACTATAATTTTTACAAAAACAGATTCACGCATGATTTCATTTTAGCCGGTAACAAAAAAATTCTCGTTTACCGCAGGCAGTATACGACTACTTACTTTGAAAATCGCTTTGGATTTTTTGAAAATAATCAGGTAGTGAAATGGCAGAATCCCCCGTCAGGCACTTTTGATTTTATTCATGACCTGCATTACAATCCGCACGACAACTCTCTTTGGTTTCTGAACAATTCAAAAGATAAATACTACCGGCTGTTCTTACAATCTAACCCCGACTCGCTTGTTTTTGAAAATATTGCCCGCAACCTAAATCAAGAGATGGGTATTCCTATCCAGAACATCAAAAGTATTGACAAATTTCACTTTCTTCCTGATGGAGGATATATTGGTGAATATTACACGCAACATAATATTTGGGGAGATTCTCCACAAAAAGTTTTGAAATTGGTACGTGTAGACGCATCGGGCAATGTGGTGTGGCGCACCGAATTTTCACCACGAAACGATATGTGGCATAAAGCCCTGGTGGATAACAATGAAAATGTATGGATAGATTTACCTACAACAATATATTACGATAAATGCATAGCCGTCACAGCAGGAAAAGAATACACCCTCAATCCATGGGGTAACGTGGGAGTGGTCAATAATTATTTATTGCAATTAGACGCTACAACAGGCGACATCAAAAATGCATACATCAACGGCTATGGCAATCTCAATTATGCAATGGGAATTTCATTATACACAAATATGCAGTTACTGCACATTACATCAAGCAATAAACTCATTACCACTCCGCAAATCGGAGG
>CALEWF010000264.1 GCA_937925455.1 uncultured Flavobacteriales bacterium
GGTTCACTGGCCGGGCCAGTAGTATTTGATATTGCCTCCATTTTAGGAAAAGAAGAAACTATTGCCCGTTTGCAAGTAGGTATTACCATGACTCAGCAAGCATTATCTTCATAAAAACTATGACCGGTGAAATTCACATACAGGGAATGAAATTTTACGGATACCATGGATATTATCCAGAAGAAAGGCTAAAAGGCGGATGGTATCTGGTAGATGTGAAACTAGAAACAGATGTAACTGCTGCAGCAGAAAATGATGATATTCAAGGTACGGTGAATTATGAGCAGATTTACAGGCTGGTAGAAACTCAAATGCAAAATCCTGTATTGCTGATTGAACATTTGGCCAAACGAATTGTTGATAATATCCGGTTAACTTTTGCACATCTAAATCGATTGGAAGTAACTGTAAAAAAGTTACAACCGCCTATTGGTGGCGAATGCGAATGGGTAAGTATCACATTGAAACATGGATTCAAATGAAGAAAAAAAGTTGGTAACTAAAATTTGTCCACGTTGCCAGGAAAAGTTTTTATGTAATGAAGATGCAGGCTGCGAATGCGAAAAAATACATTTAACTAAAGATGTATTATCTTATCTACGTACAAAATACATTGATTGTTTGTGTCCACGCTGTTTGGAATATTTTTCTCATTCAAAGAACTAAGCTTTTCATCCTACAAAATTTTCTGGCAGATTATTTGTTATTTTTGTAAATCATGAGGTCTATTCTAACATCTATATTTTTTTGCGTCGTTAGCTTTTCTGCATTTTCACAGCAAACAAGCGGCTCTCTTATCATTCATTTCGAACGGGGAGTAGAAAGTGCAATTCAGGGATATATTGCTCAGGTTACCGAAGAAAAGCCAAGAGGATTCAGGGTGCAATTGTGTTCAGAGTCTGGTAATAATGCTAAAACCATAGCTAACGGAATCAAGTCACAGTTTTTATCCAGGTATCGTGATGTGCCGGCCTATTTAATTTGGGAGTCTCCCAATTTTAAAGTTCGGGTAGGTGATTTTAAAACTCGTCTTGATGCAACCTTATTTTGGAAACAAATCCAAGACCAGTTCCCACAATCATATGTGGTGATGGATCAGATCAATCTTTTTAGGGGAGAGTGATTTTTATAAATCCTCAAACTTGTATATTTATTAAACTACAAGTAAACTAATTAAAGGTGCTTCAAAAATATCAACGGTATTTTATAGAGTGTGCTTATGATGGAACAGCCTATAATGGTTGGCAAATACAGCCTAATGGCATAGGTGTGCAGCAGGTGATTGAAGAAGCATTACATACGCTACTTCGTCAAATATATCCCATTCTTGGCTCCGGCAGAACGGATACCGGTGTACATGCCCGACAACAGTTTGCTCATGTAGATCTTCCGGCAATGGAAGAAACGTCATTACAACAGCTTGTTTTTAAATTAAATAATATTTTGCCGGATGATGTAACCATACGAAATATTTTTCCGGTAAAGCCAACAGCACATGCACGCTTTGATGCTATTCGTCGTACGTATAAATATTATCTTTCATTTCAAAAAGATGTGTTTTCTTTTCGTCATCAGTATTATTACCGTGGTAAATTAAATATGCAAGCCATGGAATCAGCAGCTGCTATTATTCCTCATTATACCGATTTTTCTTCTTTTTGTAAATCTCATGCAGCGTCTAAAACTCCCTTTTGTAAAGTGGAAACCAGTTTTTGGGAAGAAACAGAACAAGGATGGGTATATACAATTTCTGCCGACCGGTTTTTACGCAATATGGTTCGGGCAATTGTAGGAACAATGATTGAAGCAGGGAAAGGGAAAATTTCAGCAGATGAATTGCACGATATTATTCAAAAAAGAGACCGTCGAGCAGCCGGTTTCAGTGCACCGGCTAATGGGCTTTTTTTGCATCGGGTAGAATATCCGGAAGATATTTTTATGCTACAGTAATTCCTTGTTTCCGTATTTTTTTAAATATCGTCCCAACGCCCACAGTGGAAATACATTTCTGTATGCACTGTAGGTTATCATGCAGTTGAAATTAAATACTCCTGAAATTTGTTCTTGTGGCCAATCACCGTTTAATTCCTGTTTTTTTACTAAGAATTTAATACCTCGTTCAATGACTTCTTTATTCGGATAATCAGCAGCCATCAAAGTAAGTAATGCCCATGATGTATTGACGATTTGAGAATCTTTAGATTCGATGTATTTCTTTTGTACAGAGCTTTGATATGATTCACCCCATCCACCGTCTTCCCGCTGCTTACTGCACAAAAACTCACACGCTTTTTGAATAGCTTCATCAGGTTTGCCGGTGCTGTAATTATTGGCTCCTGCGGCTAATAAAGCATCTACACCAAACCAGGTAGCATACGTAAAACATACAGCCCAAGAGCCCAGCCACGAACCGTCTTCTCGTTGTTTTTTGCGTATAAATGCTGCACCGCGGGAAAGGCTTTTTTGTATTTCGTATTTCTTGTAGTTAGGATAATGTTTTGAAAACATTGCTAAGGCTTGCATACTGGCGGATGAACATTCAACGTAGGAATAATCAATCATGATATCACCAAACACCTCCGACGGGTTCATTTTTTCCAGCCATCGGGGTGCTCGTGTGTTTTCATAACTGGCCCAACCACCATCTTTATTTTGAAATGATAAAATTAAATCAGCCGACCAGTGTAATCTTTCATCAGATATTTTATTTTTTACAGGGATTTGCAGTTCATGAATTTTGAGCGAAGTTTTTAATCCTTCCGAAGTACAATCGGTAATGGGCCATCCATGTTCTAAGGTTGAGAAAGGCCATCCGCCTTTACTGGTGTGCCTGAAAAATTCTTTTGTTCCTGGAGGGTCTTCTTGTATTTGAGAAATTTCAGCATAGTGGTAGATGTTTTTCAGTACCTCTTTGCTTTTATCTGATATTGGGTTTTCAAGTATTGCCTGGCCAGCAAACATGGTGTCCCATAATTGAGAACCATTGTACCCGTTCATTTTCATTCCGTCTTCTGCTATCCACAAATAATCGCTCCAACGTTCTTTATGTTTTTTGAATGCTTCACTGTCTTTTCCATGGGCATGCCATACGCATAACGAATTAATTACTTTGTTAACAGGGCCAATATTAATATAATTTGTTTGCAGGTCTTCTGTTTCAATGTATTGTAATGCAAATCGTAATGCTTTTTTTCTAAGCCAACGGATATGAAACCTTTCATACGTATTCAAAAAAGAATAAAGTATTTTCAGGAAATTACTTTTTGGAGTGTAAACATCTTTAACACAAATGGTATTTCGAGCTTTTTTCCAATTGATTTGTTCGTAGGGTTCAGTATAGATTTCTGATCGAAGAGCACGAACTAAATCATTTTCGGGCATGATAATTTTTTTACCATAAGCATACGACATGGGTAAATAAACCATACGTGTATGGCACCAATATCTACCCGGATGAATAGGAAGCCATCGAGGTAAAAGCCAAAGCTCAGGAAGAAGTGTATCGCAACCCTTCCAATCATAAACTCCCAATACGGATAGATAAAATTTTCCCCACGAAGGAGTACCTGTTGCCCCACCATTTGATAGTATCCATGTTCTGGCTTTTTGCAATTCGGGTTCTTCGGCTTTCATACCCATTAGTCGCAGGCTTACATAATGCATTACTGTACCAAACATGGTTGATTCGCCTTCAATATGTAGCCCCCAGCCTCCATCATTACGCTGATGATTGAGGATATATCTGCGCATGAGTGTTTGAAAAGGCTCTTCAATTTTTTCATTGGTTACATAAGCGGTTATAATCAATCCGGGCAATAAAAACATTGGTCCCCCGTAATCTCCCGGCCAGTTGCCATCTGCGGTTTGAAGCTGGGAGTAAAATAAAATTCCGTTTTCAAAGGCTTCTTGTATTGTTTTACCTTTTTTAGTTATATTCAGAGAAGATGCATAAAGATGACGCAAAACCCTATCCGCAGCATTAGGGTTTTGGGTTGTATCAAATGTAAATGCGTGGTCTAATTCTTCTAAGAATTGTTTGGGTCCCGGTTCATTCCAGTTAATGGGGGCATGTAACTGATATTGGTTTTTGATTTCAGGTTTTGGCTCAAAAATCCATTGTTGCCTTCCTTTAGAAGTACGGAGTTGAAAACATTTCCACAGGGTAAGCGTATTTTTCTTTTCAGAAATTTCTAAAAGTTCATTCATGGTAGATGGAAAATAAAAGATTTAAACCCATAAATTTTACAATTTTTTTGCCAAAACTACTAAAGTGAGGTATGTTGTTTTATAAAGTACAAATAATGAATGAGATATGATTGGGTTTTAAAAAATATTAAAAATACATTACCCCATGGCATAAGATTTGCAACATGAGGATTAGATTTTTGAAATACGGAGGTTGAAAATACAACCTAAAGTTTCCAAAATCGTGCCAAATTGCAGTAAGGTAATTTATGATAAAAGATATTTACGCATCCATTACCCGTCCGCGTGAAATTGCAGCGATGTATTACATTAGAAAGCATTCACGTGAAATAAAACAATACAAAGAATCTTTAGATGAGCTTGCCTCCCAGTTATCTGATCGTGATTTTTGCTATGCAGCTTTAAATAAAGTATCACGTTCGTTTGCGGTGGTGATACAGCAATTACCAGAACAGCTTAAAGATCCGGTTTGTTTGTTTTATTTGATACTTAGAGCTTTGGATACCTTAGAGGACGATATGCGTTTTTCTGACAATGAAAAACTTCCTTTATTAAGAAATTTTCATGAATTGATTGGAAATGAAACGTGGTACAGAGAAGGCATTGGAGATACCAAAGATTATCGCGATTTATTAAAGCACTATCCTAAAGTAGCTCGTTCTTATAATCAATTAGATAGAGAATATCATCAGGTAATTAAAGACATAACTCAGCGAATGGGGAATGGTATGGCTGATTTTGCTGACCGAAAAGTGAATTCGTTAGATGACTATGATGAATATTGCCATTATGTAGCCGGCTTAGTGGGTCATGGTTTGTCGGGTTTGTTTTCTGCTTCTGGTCTTGAATCTGAATTACTTAAAGATAAATTGCAAATATCCAATAGCATGGGTTTGTTTTTACAAAAAACAAACATCATTCGCGATTATCATGAAGATTTATATTTAGGCCGTTCGTTCTGGCCTTCCGAAGTATGGAAGCAGTATGCCGATCATTTTGATTATTTTGCTAATGCCCCTGAAAGCCCGGAGGCACTGGCATGCTTAAATCATTTGGTAGTGGATGCCCTACGCCATATTCCAGATTGTATTCAGTACATGCGATTATTACAAAACAAGCAAGTGTTTCGCTTTTGTGCTATTCCGCAAGTAATGGCTATGGCTACGCTTGCTGAAGTATTTAATAACCCAAAAGTATTTACCGGTGTTGTTAAAATTCGTAAAGGTTTAGCCGCACGATTAATGCTGCATACTCAAAACATGGATGAAGTAATCAAAAGTTTCCGGAAGTTTTTACATATTATAGAAAATAAAATCAATTCTAACGACCCAAATACACAGAACTTGCAAAAGCAATTGAAAGCTATTTATGAAATCTTAGATAAACCAGAATTATCGGCAAATCAAACATCGAAGTTGTCTTTTCAGGATTCCAAGAACTCTTTAAATAAAATGGTTGAACAAGAAGTTTGAGGTATGGAAGTACTAGATAAAAAAATATCCGCTACTCATTCTTTTAATGAGAATGAAAAAATTCAAACGCAGGTATGTATTGTAGGAGGAGGTGTTACCGGGGCTTCTTTGGCTGCGTTTTTAGGAAAGCAACAAATTCCGGTTGTAATTATAGAAAAGGAATGGAATGAAGTGGATCGAATTGTAGGTGAATTACTTCAACCGGGCGGTGTGCAGCAACTTAAAAATATGGGAATTGAACAGGTGCTGGAGGGAATTGATGCACAGCCGGTATATGGATATTCAATTTTTAGGAAAGGGAAAAGCATTCAAGTGGCTTATCCTCTGGGCGACGATTTTTCGCCGGGTATGGGATTTCGAAATGGAAAGTTTGTTCAAAATATTCGTGCTCTGCTCAACGAACTTCCTTCAGTAACAAGAATTCATGGTAATGTAACAGAATTGGTGTATGAAAATGAACGGAAAATTTCTGGTGTGAAATATGTTACCGAAGATGGAAAAATCGTTGAAGTAGAGGCAGGATTAACGGTTGTATGTGATGGGATTTTTTCCCGTTTCAGGGAACAACTAAATGCAGAAAGGCATCGGATAACCGGTTTTTTTGCCGGATTGGTTTTAGAAAACGCAACTTTGCCAACCCCCTCTCACGGCCATGTATTTATTACGGATCAAACGCCGTTTTTGGTATATCCGATTACATCTACCAGTGCTCGCATGCTCATTGATTTTCCTGGTGATCAGCCTCCTCGAATTACAGATGAATTTAAATCAAAGCTAAAAAGTAAGCTTGTTGATGATATGCCTGAAATTTTGCGTCCATCTTTTATTCGTGCTGTGGACGAAGGCCAAATAAAAATTATGCCGAATCATAAATTAAATGTTCAGCCCGTTTTGGTTGAAGGTGCCGTTATGGTGGGAGATGCATTGAATATGCGTCATCCATTGACCGGTGGAGGAATGACGGTAGCATTTACGGATGTATATCAATTGGGCAAGCGAATCATAGATTATTATCATCATGGTGCTTTTGAAACCATTGATCAGGCAATTCAGGATTTTTATTCTTCCAAATCATCATATACCGGATCCATTAATGTTTTGGCGGATGCATTGTATGGAGTTATGAGTGATGATGAATTGAGTGAAGCCTGTTTTGATTACTTAGCACAAGGCGGACATTATGCATCAGAGCCTGTTTCATTACTTTCAGCCATTAGCAGAAATAAAAAATTATTGATAAAGCATTTTTTTGCTGTTGCGTGGTTTGGGGCTTTGAATAAATTGAAAAAATCGTTTTCTCTTCATTCAATTCGTCAATCATATTTAATGATTGGTAGGGCTACTGTATTGGTGCGTCCTTTACTATTAGCCGAAAAACCAAGTTGGATGATGAAGCAGTTGCTAACTTTTTCCAATTTGTTATACAAAAGATGAAAAAGTTTTAATCACTTGCTTTATTCAATTGAATTATCCCCAACGCATTTAATAATACAATTACCGGATATACGGTATCAAATTCAAACCATTTTACTGCAAAGTTTGCTCTTGATGGAAAGCGATGATGGTTATTATGATAACCCTCGCCTTGCATTAAAAAGTTAAAGAAATAAAGATTTTTCGAGGTATTATTTTGTTTAAAATTTACATAGCCGGTTTTGTGTGCAAACCAGTTAACAATAACACCATGAAATGGTCCCATTACAAAATGAATTGGTAGTAGCAGATATAACCACCAATACTCAGCATAATAAACATAAAATGCAACGTAAGCTAAACTCCATAATACGCGTGATGTAATGGATTCAGCCCAATTATCAAATGCATGCCATTGAGGAACGTTTTTGGTGAATTTTTCATCCAATTTCATTCTTCCTCTGAATATATCGGAATAAACTTTTTTGGTATCCCACATCATGGCAAACATATTTTTGGAATAACGGGGTGAATGAGGGTCTTTTTCGGTATCGGTATATGCGTGGTGCATGCGATGCATTACACCGTATGCATAAGGACTTAGGTAGGATGAACCTTGGAAAATATAAGAAACGATAAACCAAAATTTTTCCCAACCTTTACTCATGGTAAATTGGCTGTGGGCTGCATACCGATGATTGAAAAAAGACTGTGTAAATAAAGAAAGATACCAGTGTGCAAAGAAAAAAACGAAAATAATAGCCATGTAATGAAAATCTAAATAAATACTATTGCATTTTATAATGCTCTGCTACAAAGTTAACAGTTTACTTAAATAAAATGTTCTGATAAAAAGGATTTAAGAAAAGTTAATGATATATTGTTGAAAATCAACATGTGATTTTACAACAGTTTATTCAGTAGCTTACGATTTATTTCTACCATATTTAAAGGGTTTACTTTTATAATTCCATTATCAGAAAGCCATCGGAGGTGTTTGTAGTTTTCTTGTTTTAATTCCGGAATCATTTTTTCCAGTTGTGGCAGATAAATTAAATCATTATTTAACGAATATAATTTATGGATTATTTTTGAAAAATCATCTTTATTTTCATGGGTTTTCTTTTTGCATACGTCGCATTTGCGGCAATTTTCGTGATTAAATTCATCAAAGTATTCTAACAGGATGCGATTGCGGCATTTGTCTTGTCGGGTTACGTATTGTATTACCGAATGAATTTTTTTTTCTGCAATTTTTTTTCGTTCTGTATAATTTTCTTTACTGATTTTTAAGTCGCCGGCAGCAATTCTTCCGGTAAGGAATGTTACTCGAAAACCTTTTTTCTTGTAAGCATAACGTAGTACATCTAATCGGTGTAACATGCGTAAATGATTCACTACTTTGGTTGAATGGCAGTTAAGTTTTTTGGCTAAAAAACTTTCATTGATCCAAACGAACTGATCAAATACACCTTCGTATGAGCGAAGAATCATCCGCACTAACTCCCGGTCAAAATCAGATGGAATAGATTTAAAATTCACTTCGCTTTTGTGAAAATGCACTTTTGAGAAGACCTCTTCATGGTCAGTAAATTCAAGAATACCTTCTTTGTTTAAAAATTTTAAAGTATGAAAAAGTGTTATTACATCTACTTTAAAATGGTATGAAAAATCTCCTAAGTCCACCGGAAATGTTTGGTTTTCGCCAGAACCTAACGCCAGTTGTAAATGATTGCACAATGCATTGTAACATCGGCGTATTTCTTCAATAGGCGGGAAGCTTTGTTCTAAATTTTTCAATAATTCATCGGTATCATTGCGATTATACAGTGTAACAGCAATGGCAGGTTTTTCATCGCGACCTGCACGTCCGGCTTCCTGAAAGTAAGCCTCCAGATTATCTGGCAAATCCATGTGAATCACCAGCCGAACATCAGGCTTATCAATTCCCATTCCGAATGCATTGGTAGCAACCATTACCCTGTATTGATTTTTAATCCAGCCTTCTTGTCTTACATTTCTTGTTTGGTGATCGAGGCCTGCATGATAAAATGTGGCTGAAATATTTTTTTTCTGAAGATATTCTGCAATCAATTTAGTACGTTTTCGATTACGCACATACACAATGCTAGTGCCCGGTACTTTTTGTAAGAATTCATCTAGTTTTTGCAGTTTATCTTCCGTATGAACCACTGCATAGGTTAAATTGGGCCGGTAAAAGCTTTTTCTCAGAACATTCTTTTTTGCAAAATGTAATTTTTCTTGAATGTCGTCAATTACATCGTGAGTAGCAGTAGCTGTTAAAGCCAATACTGGAGTTTGAGGATGATATTGACGGATATTTGCAATTTCTAAGTAAGGTGGACGAAAATCATATCCCCATTGTGAAATACAATGTGATTCATCTACGGCAATCAAATTTACGTTCATGCGTTTGAAACGCTCAATAAACAAAGGGGTTTTTAAACGTTCAGGGGATACATATAAAAATTTTATATCTCCATAGATGCAATTATCTAATGCAACATCGGCTTCGGCATACGTCATGCCGGAATAAACTGCAGTAGCCGAAATGCCTCTTCGTTTTAAATTTTGCACCTGATCTTTCATTAGTGCAATGAGTGGGCTAATTACTACACAAATTCCAGGTTTAGCTAATGCCGGTATTTGAAAACAAATGGATTTGCCACCGCCGGTGGGCAGTAATGCTAGGGTATCTTTGCCTTGCAGAATATGGGTAATAATTTCTTCCTGCAAAGGTCTGAATTGGTCGTAACCCCAGTATTTTTTTAGTATTTCATAAATGTTCATCACGCATGCGATGGGTGATCAACGGAATATCTTTTTTCAAATAATTCAAAATAAAATCCACTCGATTTTCAACCGAATCAAATGGTATATCTACCAAGGTATAACCAAAAGATCCATAAAATGCACGGATATTATCATGTACTTTGATAGCATAATGGTATTCTTCCCAACGTTCGTTGTCTTTCTGATAAATTTCTTTCCAGGGGGGAGTTAAGAAAACTACCGGATAATAAGGGCGTTTTCGTGTTTCGCGAAAATGTTCTTCCGGCACTTCTTTTTCATCAGCCAGTAAATAGGCTAATGAATCGGGTAATCCGCGGTCAAAAAAGTAGATTTCGCCGGGAGTATTTGCTAAATCAAATTGTTTTTTTCTGCCTTCAAAAACTGCATCGTTAAATGCGTGATGATCTAACCAAGGTAGTCGGGTTCCTCCTTTTTTTTGTTCTTCTTGAATTATATCCCTCGATATTTCATGAAATACCCGATAGCCCAATTCTTCCAGCTTGTTAATGATACTTGACTTTCCGAATCCGGGACCGCCGGTGATAATTATTTTGATAGAATGATTATTCATTGTTTATTCTAAATTGAAAATTTGAGTTGCTTTAATCAACTTTTATTCAATATTCGGCTGCACTATAATTTCAAGTGTTTTCAAATTCAGTGCTACTAAGTTTCCCATACCTTCCCTACCTTTGTACACGCATCCGTTATCAATATCAATAAATCCTAATTGAGGTGATTCGGCGCTGTGCTTAATCACTTCCAGAGGAACCGGTACATGTCCATGAACCACGCGTTTACCGCCGGTTTTTTTTAAGTCTGGTTCAAATTGCCTGATCCATTTCATAGATACAGTATCTTCAAATATATTAGAAAGCTGAAAATTAAAACCAGCATGAACCACCAGAAAATTTTCTATCTCTGCAAAGTTTTTGGTATTAGTAATCCATTCTATGTATTTTTTGGGGATGTCAATTACTCGCTGTATTCCAAAACTGGCCAAGGTTTCATTGGCTCCGACCGAAAACCATGTGACAGCAAACGGATTTTTCTTCTTTAAAAATAATGACTTGGGTGGATTGAGTTCCCAGTGATAGTTCTTTAACAGCAATTCTTCATGATTACCCTGCAATGGAATGATTCGAATGCCTATATTTTCAAGATTGATAATGTAATCTATCACCTGCCGGGAATAGGGGCCACGGTCAATATAATCTCCAACAAAAACTAAGGTATCTTGCGTAGAGGGTTGAATTTTTTTTTCAATGAGTTCCCGCAGCGTATTATAACAACCGTGTATGTCGCCAATAGCCCATGTTACCATGTGTAATAATTTATTTAGCCTTGCCTTGTGAGGCTACTTCGGCCATGAGCTTTTGCAGGGTGGCTTCATCAGCTAAGTAGTAATCACGAATTACCTGCAAGTTGTCGGTTAGTTCAAATACATAGGGAATACCGGTAGGAATGTTTAGCTCAAGAATTTCTTCTTTGCTCAGGTTTTTTAAATACATGACCACCCCCCGAAGGCTGTTACCGTGAGCGGTTATCAAAACTTCATTGTGTTGCTGAAGCGAGGGGATGATTGAATCATTCCAATAAGGAATAATACGATTGATAGTATCTTCCAGCGATTCGGTAAGGGGAATCAGATGTTTGTCAATATGATGATACTTTGGATCGAACCGAGGGTGGCGTTCATCATTTTCTTCAAGGGGTGGGGGAGCTACATTAAATCCTCTTCTCCATAATTTAACTTGCTCTTCGCCATATTTTGCCGCTGTTTCAGATTTATTCAAACCTTGTAATGCTCCATAGTGTTTTTCATTTAAGCGCCAGGTAGATTGAATGGGAATATACATCTGATCTAATTCTTCTAAGGCCAGCCAAAGGGTTTTAATAGCTCTTTTTAAATAGGATACATGAGCCATTCCAAACCGAAATCCATTTTCTTTTAAGGCTTTTCCTGCTTTTTGGGCTTCTTCAATACCAACTTCACTTAAAGGAACATCGGCCCAACCGGTAAACCGGTTTTCTTTATTCCATTGGCTTTGCCCATGCCTTAGTAATACAAGTCGTTTCATAGAGTTCTATTTATCAACAAATTTTGTTTAAAAAAAAGTGCTTTATTCAGTAAAAAAAATATCAAACTAAATACATTTGTACAAAATAAACCATTTTAAAAAATTAAAACTAAAAATTTTAAAACATGAAAACTATGAAAAACTTAAAGACGTCTGCAATGCTGGTAATGATGTTTATGTTGGCATTTACTGCTTCTGCTCAACGCATACATAAGCATCCTCGTGTAACAGTGAAAGCTAACAAAATTTCTTTAAACAAAAATGGTAGCAATGATGCAGAGAAAGCAAATATGCCAGCTACTGCCACTTTAATGCAAGAAGAAAATGCAGCCAGAGAAGAATTAGAAACCTTAGTGAATGAAGTAGCAGTTGCTACTACTGAAACCAAAGCAGAAATCAAAAATGTAAGAAAAAATATCGTTAAGTCAGTAATTGTAAAAGACGAGAAGCAAATCTTTAATTTTTCTACCTATGCGCAGCAATTAAAAGAACATAGCCGCTTGATGAAGGTGAAAGAAGTAGAAAAAACTGCTTTGGAAACATGGCTCATGTGGATGATAATTTTATTTGCATTAGCTTTTTTGTTTACCATAATGGCTGTTATTTTCTTTTATGCTACTTATATATTGGTTTTAAGTACTATCTTTTGGATTTTAGCTGGTTTGTGCTGGACGGCCGGTTTAATTGTATTAGTGTTAGGTTTGGTGGGTGTGATTTAATAATCTGAAAATTGTTTAATTTATTTAGCCCTGTTATATTATCAGGGCTTTTTTATTAAAATTCCATGTTATGAAAAATTTTATTGTATATCTATTGTTGTTTGTATTTAGCGGAGGAGCTTTTGTAAATGCTCAAAAACGCTGCAAATTGCCTCGTGTTATTGTGGAAGCACCGGTGAAAAAACAGGATAAAAATGCGTATTCCTATCCCATAATAAATGAATCAAAGTCTTCTGTAATTTCCCCTGTTACCAACCATTTTCAGGAAGAAATGGTAGAAGCTGATCAATCAACTCTAGCAGAATTGCCAATTATACAGCAGCAAGCTGAAGTTGATGAAATAGCTCATTCTAGTGGTTTGGTTATTACTAAGCAGAAAATACCAAATGCGTACGAAGAGAAGTCATCATTTACTTTTTCCAGTAGCCTTTTGAAATCTCATACTACATTATTTAAAGTAAAAAAGGTGGAAAAAACTGCCATGGAGCTATGGGTAATTTTACTTATCATATTTTATGCTTTGGGGTTAATATTTACAATTGTTTGCATATTGGCAATTCTACTTTGGAATAACTTCACGTTGTTTATAGTATTTTTGATTTTAGCAGTTTTATTCTCGGCTGCTGGTTCTCTCATGCTTACGTTAGGCCAGATGGGTGTGATGTAATCGTTAGTTAATAGTAAATACTGAAAACAGCAAGTTGAAGCAATTTTATCTTGCTGTTTTTTTTTATGAATCAATGGTAATTACTATGGTTTTTCAAGCTACTTTCTAATAATTTCAAAATTGTTATTAGAATTTTTAAACCCCAATTATGCATTAGAAAATTTCCGTAGGCATCTAGAAAAACAAAAACCTACGTAGCCACTGTTTCATAAATAACCATAGATAGCACAGAGCAATACAGTATTTTTTTTACTCTCATTTTCTTTGTGTTCTCCGTATATCTCTGTGTTCTTTGTGGTAAAAAAAGTTGTTTACTATTCGGGTTTAATGCTTTTTACCACAAAGAGCACAAAGGTTTTACACAAAGGGCACAAAGTTTCATGAATTTTTATCATATCTCTTTCTTTGTATGCTGTTTGTCTTATAGCACACGGATGACACGGATAGGGAGGATTGGCACGGATGATATCTGTGTTCATCTGTTGCATCATTGTATATCCGTGTGCTATGATTTAATCCCCAAATTATCATTAGAATTTTTTTATAGGGGGCAGACCGCGTATTCCTCTGCCGTATCATACAGATTGCTTTCCCGCCAAAGGCGGGTCGCAATGACGCACAAATCATCTCATCTTCAAATCATCTCATCTACAAATCTGCTGCGGATGGAAGTGGAAAGCCCGCAGGGGCGAAGCCCACAGGGCACGGGGTAGCGGGGCTGAGGGCACGAAGACACCGCTACCCCGATGCACTGTGTGGCTGAGCCCCGAGGACTTGTAACGTACAGCCGCTTTAAGCAGCCTAATATAAATACGCTAATGACGATTTTGAGTTTATCTTTGCGGATTAGATGAACAGTATATGTATGCACTGATACGCCCTTTACTTTTTGCCATGCAGGCTGAAAAGGCTCATTATTTTACATTTCGACTCATTAAATTTATTGCGAGGAT
>CALEWF010000265.1 GCA_937925455.1 uncultured Flavobacteriales bacterium
ATGTAAATTCTGCCTGGTATGCATTAGAATGCATGCACAATCCGGTAATATGGATTGCCGGAGGGGTAGACAAAGGAAATGATTACAGCATTTTAGCACCATTAGTAAAAGAAAAGGTGAAAGCCATTATTTGCCTTGGAAAAGACAACGAAAAATTAAAGACAGCCTTTGGCGACATGGTTGAAACAATGGTGGAAACCCAATCCATGCAGGAAGCTGTAAAAGCCGGTTATTATCTGGGTAAAAAAGGAGACGTAGTATTATTATCACCGGCCTGCGCCAGCTTTGATCTTTTTGAAAACTATGAAGACCGAGGGCATCAATTCAAAAAGTACGTTAGAGAACTTTAAAAACACTAAAAATAAACCGTGAGGCTCATTAATACATATCTTAAAGGCGACCGGGTAATATGGGTATTGGTACTCATAATTTCGGTATATTCTCTGCTATCAGTGTATAGCACAGCTGGACAACTTGCCTTTAAATATAAAGGAGGCAATACGGAATATTATTTAGTGCAACGATTTATCATGTTATCGCTTGGATTTGGTATTATGTACTTAGCACACAAAGTAAAATATACTGTATTTTCCAAGCTATCTGTAATTGGTATGATTATCACCGTCCCATTACTTCTCATTACGTTAATCATGGGAGCAAATTTAAACTCAGCTACCCGATGGCTAATGATTCCAGGCTTAGGAATAAGCTTTCAAACTAGCGATCTGGCTAAGCTTACTCTGGTAACGTATGTAGCACGAATGCTGGCAAAAAATCAGGATAATATCAAAGATTTCAAAACCGGATTTTTACCCATTGCTATTCCAGTAGGCATAGTTTGCGCATTGATTCTTCCAGCAAACTTCTCTACGGCAGCCATGTTGTTTCTTATTTGTATGATACTCATGTTTATTGGAAGAGTATCACTTAAACACATTGGCATACTTACAGGTAGTGCAGTTGCCGGTTTTGGATTACTGATTTTATTAGCTATGGCAGCACCCAAACTTCTTCCTCGATTAGACACATGGAAGAGCAGGGTCTTGACATTTGTTGGCACCAATCAAGTAGATGAAGTAAAAAATACATCCGGGCAAATAGCACTTAGTAAAGAAAAATACCAATCTGATTTAGCCAAAATGGCTATAGCAGAAGGCGGTCTTCTGGGAACAGGCCCAGGTAATAACATCAATAAATATAGACTACCTCAGGGATATTCTGATTTTATATATGCGATGATCATTGGAGAATATGGTTCAATCTTCGGTGGAATGGTCATTTTATTAGCTTACCTGATTTTACTTTACCGAGCCGTACGAATAGCTACAAAGAGTGAATACGCCTTTGCTACATTTCTTGTCATTGGATTAAGCCTGAGTATGGTGATACAAGCATTTATAAACATGAGTGTAGCCGTGGGAATATTCCCGGTAACAGGTCAACCTCTTCCCATGATAAGTATGGGAGGTACATCTACCCTATTTACCGGCCTCACGTTAGGAATGATTTTAAGTGTAAGCAGATCGTTGGATAAAAAAGATAAAGAAAACCATGCAGCTGAAACGGGTAATAATTAGTGGCGGGGGAACCGGCGGCCATATCTTTCCAGCCATTGCCATAGCCAATGCGATGAAAGAAATGTCGCCCGGTATTGAAATATTATTTGTAGGGGCACAAGGAAAAATGGAAATGGAAAAAGTTCCGGCTGCTGGATATCAAATTATAGGCTTAAATATTAGCGGATTACCGAGAAAATTTGCTATATCGAACCTGTGGTTACCGTTCAAACTTTTAAGTGCCTTGATAAAAGCAGGAAATATTATCAATGAATTTAAGCCACAAGTAGCCGTTGGTGTGGGTGGATATGCAAGTGCTGCCTTAGTGTATATGGCAGCAAAAAAAGGTATTCCCGTTTTAATACAAGAGCAAAATTCTTATCCTGGAAAAACCAACCGATTTTTAGCGAAATATGCCTCCCGAATATGTGTAGCATATCCGGGCATGGATCAGTATTTTGAAAAAAATAAAATTGTATTTACAGGAAATCCGGTTAGGCAAGATATAGAAAATAACACACTAACCAAAGAACAAGGATTACAGTTTTTTAATCTGGATCAACAGAAAAAAACAGTTTTTGCATTTGGAGGGAGCCAAGGGGCAAAAGCCATTAATGAAGGCATGGAAAATTCTTTGGAAATACTCGAAAAAAATAACATCCAGGCCATCTGGCAAACAGGCAAACATTATTACCAACGTGCAAAATCTATCGTAGAAGAAAAAGGATACAAACATATTCGTGTGTATGAATTTATTGAGCGAATGAACTATGCTTATGCAGCAGCAGATTTAGTAATATCACGATCAGGCGCCATAGCAGTTTCAGAGCTAAGCATACTTGGAAAGGCCAGTATCTTAGTTCCACTACCTACTGCAGCAGATGATCATCAGACTAAAAATGCCATGGCATTAGTTAATCGAAATGCTGCTGTAATGCTAAAAAATGAAGATTGTCCGAGAAATCTTGGAACAATCATTTTACAATACATCGAAAATGATTCATTAAGAAATCAACTAGAACAACAAATAAAAAGTATGGCAAACTATGATGCGGCAAAAATCATCGCATCAGAAATTATAAATCTTTCAAAATGAATTTAAAGAAGATGCATACTGTATACCTGATAGGTGCCGGCGGAATAGGAATGAGCGCCCTGGCTAGGTATTTTATGCATCAGGGAGTAGAAGTATTTGGTTATGATAAAACACCATCTCCTCTGACAGATGAATTATCAAAAGAAGGCATGCATCTACATTTTGAAGATGATATTCAGTTCATCCCAGAAAAGATACTTCATTCATCCAAAGATCATTGTTTGATTATTTATACGCCGGCTATTCCATCCGATCATCAAGAATTAAATTATTTGAAGCAGCATGGATATAATGTAATGAAACGGGCAGAAGTGCTGGGACACATAGCCTCACAATATAAAACACTGGCAGTGGCAGGAACACATGGTAAAACCACCACTACCACCATGATTGCTCATATATTGTATAATGCAGGTATTCCTATGGTAGCATTTTTAGGGGGAATATCCGCTAATTATCAAACCAACTATTTAATCAATGGAGAGCCCGAATTTTGCGTGGTAGAAGCCGATGAGTACGACCGTTCATTTTTACAGCTTAATCCATACATGGCTGTTATTACATCAACGGATGCAGACCATTTAGATATCTATGGAAAACATGAAGATGTTAAAGAGAGCTTTTCTCAATTTGCGCATCGTATTAAGAATGATGGATTACTAATAATTAGAAATGGAATTGACATTAAATTATCAGCAGAAATAAAAACATCAACATACAGTACAACGAACACGGCAACATTTGTAGCAAAAAATCTGAAAGTATTAAATGGAGGTATGGAATATGATGTTTATGAAAAAGAAAACAAACTTTCCAGATTCAGATTAGAAATGGGAGGCCTTCACAATGTAGAAAACTCACTGGCTGCAATATCTATAAGCAAAAACATAGGGATTGATACTTCTAAAATTGCTGAAGCATTAAAAACATTTCGAGGAGTAAAAAGAAGGTTTGAAAAAATAATAGAAACCGATAAATACCTATATTTTGATGATTATGCACATCATCCTGAAGAAATTAAAGCTACCATCAGTGGTTTAAGAATGCTTTATCCAAACCGAAGAATTTTAGGCATATTTCAACCTCATTTATATTCACGTACCAAAGATTTTTACAGAGAGTTTGCAGCAAGTTTAAGTATGCTGGACGAATTAATTTTGCTTGATATTTATCCAGCAAGAGAACTTCCTATCCCAGACATCACATCAGAAATTATATTTAAACAAGTAAGCATTTTAAAGAAAACATTAACAAAAAAAGAAAATCTTATATCAATACTTAAAGAAAAAATAAAAGAAAATGATTTAATAGTGACCATGGGAGCCGGAGATATTGACCGGTATGTCAATCCAATTGCAGAAATGTTAAACCATACAATTCCTCAGCAGGCATGAAACGAATGTTAAAAATATCAATACTTGTATTATTGATTGGCGGAACACTGCTTGGATTGGGCTTTGTAAACAGTAAACCAGTAAAAACGAGTTGTGAAGAAATAACTATATCCATCAAAAAGCCAGATGGAAACGAATATGTTTTGGAAGAAGAAATTAAAAATACCGTTTTACTTTATTGTAATGACCATGAAGACACATCCGGTAATCAAGAAATAAACATTTCAAAAATTGAAGAAGCCATAAAGAGAAATCCAACAATCGCCAAGTGTGAAGTTTATAAAACAGTAAAAGGTTCATTGCATGCAGAAATTGTACAACGAAGACCCATTGGAAGAATCATCAATGCCATGGGAGAATCATTCTACATAGATGAAAATGGATGGATGATGCCGGCTGTAACCGGTAGGCCTGCTAGAGTTTCAGTAGTAACAGGTGAGATTTTTGAATCATTCAGCCCTAATCCATATTTTATGGAAAATGACTCCGCAGCAACAATTTCAGTATTAGACGAAATATACACTATGCTGAAATATATTGATCAACATGCATTTTGGAAAGCACAAGTAGAACAAATAGTAGTAAACAAAGACAAATCATTTATTCTAATTCCTAAAGTAGGAAACCATGAAATACACTTTGGGAAAATAGATAACATGGAAGGAAAATTAAAAAAACTCGAAATTTTTTACCAACGTGGAATGACTGCAGAAGGTTGGAAAGGGTATAAAGTAGTAGATGCACAATATAAAAATCAAATAATCTGTAGAGGAGCTAATGTGCTTCATGCAGTACAAAACAATCAAACAAACACAGAAACAGAAATAATAACCAATCAAAACATACATTAAATACAGCGGTATATGGAAAACTCAGAAATTGTAGTCGGTTTAGATATCGGAACTACCAAAATAGTAGCAATGGTAGGACGGCGAAATGAATTTGGAAAAATTGAAATACTAGGAGTAGGCAAAAGTGACTCCATAGGTGTATCACGCGGGGTAGTAACGAATATTCTACAAACTGTAGAATCTATAAAAACAGCCGTAGCAGAAGCCGAAAAATCATCTGGTGTTGAAATTCGTGTAGTAAACGTAGGGATAGCCGGCCATCACATCAAAAGCTATCAGCATCGTGGCATTCATACCAGAAAAAATATGGATGATGTAATATCGCAACAGGACATTGATGCATTGATTGATGATATGTACAAATTGGCCATGCTACCCGGCGAACAAATTATTCACGTATTACCACAAGAATATATCGTTGACAATACCTCCGATATAAAAGACCCATTGGGCATGATGGGTGTGCGATTGGAAGCAAATTTTCACATTATAACAGGAAATGTTTCCGCAGCACAAAATATTAGTAGATGCTGTCAACTAGCAGGCCTTACTATTAAAGAATTAATACTTGAACCGCTGGCATCATCTAAAGCAGTACTTAGCAACGAGGAAAAAGAAGCTGGTGTTGCGTTGGTTGATATAGGTGGTGGAACAACAGATATAGCCATATTCCAAGATGGAATAATTCGTCATACCGCTGTGATTCCATTTGGAGGAAATATCATAACTGAAGATATTAAAAACGGCTGTAGCATTATTAAAACCTATGCAGAATTACTAAAAATTAAACACGGATCAGCACTTGCAACAGACAGCATGAATAACAAAGTAGTAACAATTCCAGGGTTGAGAGGTCGTCCTCCGAAAGAAATAAGTATTAAAAATCTGGCACATATCATTCAAAGTCGTATGGAAGAAATTCTTGAATATGTAGATTATGAAATAAAAAATTCAGGATTTAAGGATAAACTTTCAGCTGGGATGGTAATCACTGGAGGTGGTTCACAACTAAAACATATTCGACAACTCACGGAATATATCACAGGCATGGAAACACGAATTGGATTGCCTAATGAACATATCTCCGGCGGAATGATCGCCAAGGTTTCAAGTCCGATATTCAGTACAAGTATCGGTTTGATGATGATGGGCTTTGATAATATACGCCGAGAGACTAAAGAAGAAATGAAAGTAAAAACCCATTCTACCAAAGAACGAGGAAGCTTTTGGGATAAACTGATTAGTCAGGGTAAAAAGTTTTTTGATGACGAAGAAACACAACTTTAATTTTTAACCATTCAGTAACTACTAAAACTATCAATATGATCAACATGGAATTAAACCTAAACGAAGAACCTATCAAGTTCAATTTGCCAAAAGAACAAAGTTCCATCATTAAAGTGATTGGAGTAGGCGGTGGTGGAAGCAATGCCGTAAACCACATGTATCGCCAAGGAATTAAAGGAGTAGATTTTGTTATCTGTAATACAGATAGTCAGGCTTTAGAAATGAGCCCGATTCCAAATAAAATTCAACTTGGAAAAAATCTTACCGAAGGACGCGGAGCAGGTGCTATTCCAGAAGTAGGAAGAAAATCTGCCTTAGAAAATATTGAAGAAATACGTAAAATTCTTTCAAACAATACCAAAATGGTATTTGTAACCGCCGGAATGGGTGGCGGAACCGGAACCGGTGCTGCGCCAATCATTGCAAAACTGGCCAAAGAAATGGGAATACTTACAGTTGGTATTGTAACTGTACCGTTTACATTTGAAGGGAAACGCCGCAGAGAACAAGCAGAAGAAGGGATTGAAGAATTAAAGAGAAATGTAGATACATTGCTTGTAATATCCAATGATAAATTGCGTGAAATTTATGGTAACCTTTCATTAACCAATGCTTTTGCAAAAGCTGACGATATACTAACAACAGCTGCTAAAGGTATTTCAGAAATTATTACTGTTACGGGATATATCAATGTTGACTTTGAAGATGTAAAAACAGTAATGACCAATGGCGGTGCTGCTATTATGGGAAGTGGCGCCGCAGAAGGTGAAAATCGCGCTCTTCGAGCTATTGAAGCAGCTCTTACATCACCGCTGCTTAATGATAATGATATTCGTGGCGCTAAGCACATCTTGTTATACATGACATTTGGCAATGAAGAGATAAGTATGGATGAAATGGGTGAAATTACAGATTACATCCAACAAGTAGCTGGCACAACCGAACATATGATTTTCGGTACAGGATACGACGAAACCTTAGGCAATAAGATTGGAGTTACGTTAATTGCTACAGGATTCAAATCATTAAACGATGTAAACTATACACTTAGCAACAATCAACCTCAAAAGGTAGTATTAGAAGTAGCCGATAAACAGCAAGATGAAATTATCGAAGCAATAAACGAAGAAAAATTTTCACCAATCACTGATGAAAATTCAGATATTTTCATTCACCCAGATGATTCTTCATTTGATAATGAAATACTATCTCCCAATCAAATAGAGCTTAAAGTAGAAGAAAAATCTACATTCAATAATCCGATTGTTTCTTCGCAGGATAATGTAGAACGTATCTCATTGTTTGATGATGAAAAAGACGTTGAAAAGCAACTCAATACATTCAATTTATACACCCCAGTTGAAAAGACTGAAGTTGACAACATAAACAAAGAAGAAGAAAAAAGAATCTTATTTAAACCCAATGAGAGATTGCAGCGTTTAAAAGATATCAGTATGAAACTAAAAACACCATCGGGCTTAAAAGACCTTGAAAATGAACCTGCATTTAAAAGAAGGAATGTGAAACTAGAAGACTCCTCCTCATTGCATGAAAATGAAGCCTCTCGTTTTTCAATTTCAGCAGACAAAGAAGAAGGATATAAATTACGTGAAAACAACTCATTTCTTCACGACAGCGTAGATTAATATTCTTCCAATATTGGTCATACTATAGTTTTAGTAAGTTACAAGCCGGCATAATGCCGGCTTTGTTGTATATTTGCGTCCCCCTGAATCCATATCATGCAAATTATTGTAAAAAATAAAAAAGCACTATTTGAATACAACCTGCTTGATAGCTTCGAAGCAGGCATACAACTCATGGGTTCAGAAATAAAATCCATTCGTGCCGGTAAAGTGAATTTACAAGAAGCTTATTGTTACTTTCTAGGAGATGAGCTGTTTATAAAAGGAATGCACATTACCGAATATTCACATGGCGGGTATGCGAATCATGATCCGGTTCGACCTCGTAAATTACTTCTAAAACGAACTGAACTTCGGAAAATTAAAAACAAACTCAAAGAAAAAGGTCTTACAGTAATTCCGGTAAAACTTTATATTAACGAACGTGGTTTTGCAAAGCTGGAAATTGCAATTGCGAAAGGAAAAAAACTATATGATAAACGCCAAGATATTAAATCAAAGGATGTTAAACGCGAATTAGATCGTACACGTAAAAACTTTGGATAATAATAGTACTTTTACTACGTTCATATACTTTTTTATATTTCAATTTTTTCACATGCAAACATTACAAGCAATTACAGACCCCATCTATCAAGAAGACAAACCCTTAACTCGACTAGATAAATTTTTCACATCACTTATTTACGATAAAAGAGACCTACCATTTATTTATCTAACCATTCAAATCACCTTAGTTTTAGTACCACTTGCTGTTATCTTATATTTACCAGGAATACCTGATACCATATGGTGGATAACGGCAGCTGCATATTTTTTCTACAACAATTTTGTATTTAAAGGTTCGTTTGGATTAATGTTGCATTGCACCAGTCACAGAATTTTTTTTAAGAAAAAATATCAAGCTTTAAATTATTACTTGCCTTGGTTTTTAGGGCTTTTTTTCGGTCAAACTCCAGAAACATATTACAGCCATCATATTTGGATGCATCATCCGGAAAATAATTTGGAAGAAGATAAAAGCAGTACCATGCATTATCAACGAGATAGCTTTCGATCATTTATGAAATATTTTTTAAATTTCTTTTTTATGGGCATGGTTGAACTGATATCATATTTCAAAAAGAAAAACAGAAAAAACCTGATTGTAAAATGTTTAGTAGGCGAGTTTTTCTTTTTATTACTTTGTATTGGATTATCGTTTATAAGCTTTAAAGCAACATTGGTTGTATTTATTTTACCATTTTTAATATCAAGATTCATCATGATGGTTGGGAACTGGACCCAACACGCATTTGTTGCGGCAGAAGATCCCGGGAATGCCTATAAAAACTCCATTACTTGTATCAATGTAAAATATAACCACAAGTGCTGGAATGATGGATATCATATAACTCATCACCTTAAACCAGGCATGCATTGGACGAACCATCCGGTTGAATTTATGAAAACGCTACCTCAATACGCAGAAAACAAAGCCATTGTTTTTCAAGGAATTGGTTTCTTAGGCATTTTTTTTTATTTGATGCGAAAAGATTACGAAAAGTTGGCTGAACATGTAGTTAATATCAACAATACTTTTACTTCGAAAGAAGAAGTGATTGAACTCATGAAACATCGTACCCGTCGTATTCCTGATTTAAGAGGAAATTGATAAACAACAAAACTCTTCATTTACTAACTCATAAAGGCGCTTTACTCATTAGCTAAGACTTAGCTCAGTTTCTCATTGTATATTTAATTGCATTTCAAGCTTGTTTTTGGCGAATTGCAGTCTTGAGATGAACCTTTAAAACTAACCTTAATGAAATATCGGGGGCTTATGTCCCCGATTTATTTTTTAGCATAGGAACAAAACGGAATATTCCTTGATCTTCCACCTGTAATTCGCCGTTTAATGATTTTCTAATTACTTTCATAATCTGTGTATCTCCCTCCCCAACTGGAATTACCATAATTCCCCCGGGCTTTAATTGTTCTAACAGTTTTTCTGGAATGAATGGAGCTCCACAAGTAACTAAAATACGGTCAAAAGGAGCAAATGCTGGTAAACCGGCATACCCATCGCCATAGAAAAATTTTGGTTGATAATTCATTTTTGCAAGCAATATCTTTGCTTTTTCATACAATATTTTTTGACGTTCGACGGTAAAAACTTTTGCCCCTAATTCAAGCAAAACGCAGGTTTGATAACCAGATCCGGTTCCGATTTCCAATACCTTCATTCCCTTTTCCAGTTCTAACAACTCAGTTTGCCTGGCTACCGTATAGGGTTGAGAGATAGTTTGGCCAGCATCTATTTTAAAAGCCATATCTTGATAAGCAAATTTGTCAAACTGGCTATCCATAAAAAAATGGCGAGGAATTTTACCGATAGCTTCTAAAACTCGTTGATCCTTAATGCCCTTTTCTTTTAATAGTTGTACCAATTGCCTTCTTAATCCCTGATGTTTAAATGAGTCTATCATACTATTCAACAAGTATTCAAAGGTACGTTAGAATGAATTGATGTATTTTTTAGGGAATTGTTATTTTTTAACTAATATTTGTCTGAAAATTTTTGTCTTAGAAATGATCAAAATCGGATTGCTGGGTGCAGGCCATTTGGGTAAAATACATTTACGTTTGCTAAAAGAAATACCTGCATTTGAAGTGGTTGGTTTTTACGACCTTAACCCCGAATGTGCTTCAGCGGTTGAACAAATGTTTGACGTGAAGGCATATTCAAATGCAGAAAGTCTCATGGACGCATGCGATGCCTTGGATATTGTAACCCCCACGGTTTCTCATTTTGAGTTGGCTGCCAAAGCCATCAAAAAACATAAACATATATTTATAGAAAAACCACTGGTTACTACCCAAAAGGAAGCACGAAGTTTACTAAAACTGGCTTTAGAAGCCAACGTTAAAGTACAGGTTGGGTATGTAGAACGCTTTAATCCGGCCTTCCTAAAGGCTTTACCCTATATTAACCGTCCATTTTTTATAGAAGCTCAACGAATTTCTGAATACCATATCCGAGGTACTGATGTACCGGTAGTGTTAGATATGATGATTCATGACATAGACCTCATCATGCACATGGTTAAATCTCCGGTAAAAAAAGTAAGTGCTACCGGTGCAGCCGTTGTGAGTGATGGAGCAGATATGGCCAATGCCAGAATAGAATTTGACAATGGATGTATAGCCAATATCACTGCCAGCCGCATAGCTTTAAATAAAGTTCGTAAAACACGAATTTTTCAGCGCGATGCTTTTGTTTCAATTGACTTCCTAAATAAAAAAGTAGAAGTGCAGCGTCTTTCTGACTTTACAGGCCATCCAGAATCTACAAAAACTATAATTGGCCATCCGGGCAGTCGTCAAAAACAAATAGAAATTGAACAACCTGTTGTTCCTGAACTAAACGCAATAAAAACAGAGTTGGAAGAATTTGCAAAAGCCATAAAAGAAAACACAACTCCTCCCGTTAGCATTCAAGAAGGAGTTGCTTCCATGGAAGTAGCTTTTAAAATTTTAGAACAGCTTAAACACCATGCACAGATTTATGCATAAATTCAAAACCGTATGGATAGGCCTCCTGTTATTATCAGGCTTAATTTTACCCTTAATTCCAAGTGGATGCGCTGACAAAGCTCAAATACCTGCATTTTTACGCATAGATACCATTGTATTAGATTCTACCAGCTATGATTCTGTGGGCTCAACATCCAGTAAAATTCGATTTGCATGGGTGTATGCTGACGATAATTTGCAAGGAGTGTATCAACTTCCATGCAGAGTGCCAATTCTGAAAAACGGTTCTACTAATTTAAAGATTTTTGCAGGAGTAAATGAAAACGGTGTAGGAGAACAAGCATTACAATATCCCTTTTATGCATATTATGAGACCAACGTTAATTTCACTCCAGGAGATACACTCACTGTATTGCCCCATGTTCGGTATAATAAAGGATTAAAAGCGCCATACATAGAAGATTTTAATATTGATTTTTCACCCACTATAAGTAAAGACATGGGGGGCGGATTTTTTGACTATTTAATAGATCCTACCCGGGCCTTTGAAGGCAATGGATGCGGCTATTTTTATTTACCGGATGGAGATCAGGCACTCATTTGCACTACCAATGTTGTTACCACCCCCAAGAATAAAGCAGCCTATATGGTTGAATTTAATTATAAGAACAATTGTGATTTTCTTGTTGGCATACGAACTTCACAAGATGGAGAAACCATTTTGGGACTAAGAGCACGCGATACCTGGAATAAAATATATCTTAACATAACTCCAGCAGTAGATGCTATTCCCGGCACCGATCTCAAAATATTTTTTATAGTTCCTCAAGACACCCTTGTCCCCATTCAAGAGGTTTATATTGACAACTTAAAACTCCTGTTCTGATGAAGAACCGGTACCTACAAGTAGTAAAATACGCTTTTTTGGACCTGCTGGCAGCCGAAATTACCTGGCTGTTATTTTTTGCCTTTCGAAAAAAAGTAATTGAACCTAAGCTTTTAGGATTTGAATTACCCCTTAAAGCTGACTATAATTTATTACTGGGGGCTATCATCATTCCTTTATTTTGGCTGCTTCTTACATGGATGTCTGGTTATTATCGGGATATTTTTCGAAAATCTCGACTTGCAGAACTGGGAATTACTTTTCTCACAACATTAATCGGAACACTAATCCTGTTTTTTGTTCTGTTTTTGGATGACGCTGTGGCTAACTATAAAAGCTATTATTTATCGCTACTGGTCTATTTTAGCTTACAATTCACTTTTACATACACTTTTCGGGTATTTTTAACCACCCAAACCATTCGACGCATTCGCCAAAAGAAAATCTGGTTCAATACACTAATTATTGGGAGCAATGAAAAAGCCTTGGAAATCTATCGCTCCCTCGAAAATCAAAAAGTAGCTTCCGGCAATAAAATATTAGGATATGTAAGTGTAGGTAATGAAAGCCTTTCACCGTTGCAAGGTATTTTACCACATCTTGGCCCAATTAACAAGGTAAAATCCATCGTATTGCTACATCAAATCGAAGAAGTAATCATAGCCATTGAAAGCTCAGAACATCATATTCTTCAGAAGCTTATTACAGACCTGGATGAAAAAGATGTAAAAATTAAAGTCATTCCTGATATGTATGATATACTCTCGGGATCCGTACGTTTTAATGCCATTTTTGGGACACCTCTGATTGAAGTAAATGCCGTAGTAATGCCTGAGTGGCAACAATCAATTAAACGAGTTATAGATATTTGCTTTTCAGCATTGATGCTGGTTTTACTTTTCCCGCTTTTTATCATTTTGGCAATTTTAATAAAGCTTGATAGCAAAGGTCCTATAATATTTAGTCAGGAAAGAATAGGCCGATATGGAAAACCCTTCAAAATATACAAATTTCGCTCCATGCGAGTTGATGCTGAAAGTAATGGCCCGGCACTTTCTTCTGCCCATGATCCACGAATGACCCGAATCGGAAAATTTTTACGCAAATTCCGAATGGATGAATTGCCACAATTTTTTAATGTATTAAAAGGAGACATGTCGCTGGTTGGTCCCCGCCCTGAACGCCAGTTTTATATTGACCAGATTATTCCACGTGCCCCTCACTATCGCTTACTTCAACGCGTTAAACCAGGAATTACATCTTGGGGACAAGTTAAGTTTGGATATGCAGAAAATGTTGACCAAATGATTGAACGATTGCAGTATGACTTATTGTACATAGAAAATATGTCTCTTGCCCTTGATTTTAAAATATTGATTTACACAATTTTAACAATTATTAAGGCCGAAGGCAAATAAAAATTTATTAGCTATGATACTTTGTATTAAAAAAGTTATTATTTTTGATGCGTGTTTAGATATAAATAATATTCTTTATAAAATTTAATTAGGGTTGGTTTACGAAAAGCGTCTCCATTTTTGAGACGCTTTTCGTTTTAGGGAATTGCTAAACAAATTAGTTTTTCTCACATTATCCATTTTCTTCTATTTTTGCTTCAATAATTTACAT
>CALEWF010000266.1 GCA_937925455.1 uncultured Flavobacteriales bacterium
TCGGAGGTTCGAATCCTCTCACCCCGACAGAATCAGAAAAAGCCTGCGGTAGCAGGCTTTTTTCATACAAGCTGAAACACAAGCAAGTTTTGTTTTAGCCTGTATGAAAGAGTAGGAGTGCATCTATTTTTTTCTGATTACAGAAATCGCCCCCATTAAGAATCAGCGAATGAAGTGATCTAACTATGAAGTTAAGTCATCTTCTTTAGCAATAAAAATTTCATCTAAAAAATACTTACTTTGTTTCATGAATGCATGGGAAGCTTGGCTAACAAACTGGATTAAACAACTTCCTATCAAGGAGGCTTCCCGTCCGCTTGTTATTTCGTCTGATTTTTCTGGATTAGCTCTGAAGGCAGCAACGATGCAAACCAAAGCAGACCCAATCACATTGATTCGGGTTATTGAAAATGAATTGCCGGGTTTCACGCTGCTCATTCCGGCATTTAAAGATCGTTATCAACCTGGCGAAAGCTTTGATCCTCTAAATACCCTGCCTGATACCGGGGTATTAGCTCGAAAAGCATTAAAAAGCAAGGAGTTTTTTCGAACATCCGATCCGTTGCATTCTTTTTTGTTAAAAGGACCAATGGCCCAGGCTTGCCTGCAAGCCAAGGATGATTCAACGTTTGGTTCAAATTCTGTGTTTGCTTGGTTGTATCATCACCATGCTTTGCAACTGCTCATAGATGTTGATCTTCAGCACAGCTTTACTTTTGCTCATTTTGTAGAAGAACAATTTAAAGTGAGCTATCGAAAGTACAAACATCTGATGATTCCTGTAAAGATGGGCGATGCTACTATTTTACATACAAAGGTGAAATTATATGCCAAA
The DNA here is from genome assembly GCA_937925455.1 of uncultured Flavobacteriales bacterium. Taxonomy (GTDB): domain Bacteria; phylum Bacteroidota; class Bacteroidia; order CAIKAF01; family CAIKAF01; genus BA4. Next base: position 836 of record CALEWF010000266.1, read on the forward strand.
AAACCAGGGTATAACTTGAATTTAAATAGATTACAGCCCAAATTAGCTCAAGGAGGCGCGTTATTTCAAGGTGTACAGGATGGAATTTCTTGGATGATGATCGATTTATGGAAAGCGTATGACATCATCGCTGATGATATTCAACATCACCAAGCACGGAATTTAATTACTTTTGACCTTCGGCAATATTTCCGCGATATGTTGAAAATACTGTTAAATAAAGCATGATATTAATTTATTCCATACAAAATAGCCCTCGGCTTATATATGCGACGGAAGTAATTTTTCGTTGGGTGCTTAAAATGAAGGTTCCGGTCATTATTACTCAGGAAATGGATGAGTTTATTCAGTTTCAGGGACGTAAGATTAATTATTCCAATTTGTTAGTGCCTGATGCAGTACATGTTCCTTGTTCCGAATTTTTATTTATGCAGGGAATTAAACCAATTTTTCCGGGTATTGCCCATGGAGCTTTCGGAAAAGCGTTGTTTCCGGTAGAGGGCAGCGCTGATTTTAACTACGATGTATTTGCAGCTGTATTTTATATGGTAACCCGATATGAGGAATATTTGCCTCATGAGCCGGATGCACATGGCCGTTTTAAACCCGAAGACAGTATCGCTTTTAAAAATAATTTTTTGGATAAACCCATTGTGCACTACTGGGTAGAAGAATTAAAAGACCGTTTGATGCTTCGTTATCCTATCTACACTTTTCCAAAAAAGAAATTCCGCTTTACTTCTACCATTGATGTTGATAATGTGTATGCCTTTTTGGGAAAGGGTTTTGTTCGAACCATCGGCGCCATGGGCAAAGACCTGATAAAAGGAAAGTTTAATACGTTGCTGCTACGAACTCAAGTGATTACGGGCACGAGAAAAGATCCGTTTGATAAATACAAATTTCATCGAAAGTTGAAAGAGAAATACGGCTTTCCGATGCGTTATTTTATGTTGGTAGGCGAACGGTCGGAAAATGATCATAATATATCCCCTCATCATCCCAAATACAAAGAGTTGGTTCGTAAATTAAAGCGATTTGCCCGTATTGGTATTCATCCTTCCTATCAATCGAATCAGTCGGATGAAATTCTGCATCGGGAGATTAAAACGCTGGAAAAACTTGCAGGTAAAAAAATACTCGATAGCCGACAGCATTTTTTAAAAATGCAACTGCCTGAAACATATCGCAAGTTGTTAAAAGCTGGTATTCGCCGCGATTATAGCATGGGTTATGCTTCTAAACCCGGATTTAGAGCCGGTATTGCAGAACCCTTTCCTTTTTATGATTTATTAGCTGAAAAACGAACCCGATTAATAATACGTCCATTTTGCATCATGGAAACCCAATACAAAGATTACATGAAAATAGGACCTGCCGAAGCCTTGCCTTTGATGAAAAAAATGGTCAATGAAGTAAAAATGGTTAACGGGCTTTTAATTACCGTTTGGCATGATCGAAATTTTGCAAATTTGCCGGGTGAGCCCAATTGGAAAGATGCATATAAACGCCTTGTAAAACATATTCATTAGTGCATGATAACGTTGCACTCACAACAAACCCTCAACCGCAAAGCTTGGGACTATTTGATTGATGTAGCGGTACAAGATAGCTTATTTGGGCAATCTTGGTTGTTGGATGTGGCATGTAATGAATGGCAGGCATTAGTGCTTAACGACTATGAAGCCGCACTGGTTTTGCCCATAAAAAATAAATGGGGAATTAAGTATGCTTACAATCCTTTGTTTATCCGTGAATGTGGAGTCTTTAGCCGTACGCCCTTTAATCCTGAGGTGTTGCAACAATTTATTAACGCTATTCCACGAAATATTTTTTCAGTCGATCTTTTTTTTAATGAAACCACAAAAAGTTCAAGTTTTACGCAACGAGTGTATCAAACATTATCACTAAATCAGCCCATTGAATACCTGCGAAAAAATTACAACGAAAATACACGGCGTAATATTCGAAAAGCACAAAAACTTGGTCTTGACTTGATTTACGGTACAAATGCTGCGGAGATAACAAGCATGTTTTTAAAAAACAAATTGTCTGAAATAAAAGAGCTCAAACCTTCCGATGAAATTATTTTGAGGAACGTGTTACAAGCCGCCATTGATAGAAATCAAGGCTTCACGCTATCCGTATTGAAAGGAGGCGAATGCTTAGCTTCTGCCGGATTTATTCATCATAAAGATACATTGCTGTATTTCAAAGGTTCTGTAACACATGCCGGCCGACAGGCAGGAGCCATGCATCTATTGATGGATCAGGTTTTAGAAAAATATACTTCAAAATTTAAATTATTTGATTTTGGAGGTTCTAATCAACCCGAAGTGGCACGTTTTTACAAAGGTTTTGGTGGAATTGACCGTGTTTATTACAGGTATCAAAAAAAACTGTTTGGCATTTAAGAGTACTTCTTAATTTTTATCACTATTGTCCAAGATAAATTTTAACCTCCGTATGGGTTCAGATTTTTTATTATCCGGCTGCCTGATGGGGCTGTTCGTTGCAAGTCCTCGGGGCTCAGCCACACAGGGCATCGGGGTAGCGGTGTCTTCGTGCCCTCAGCCCCGCTACCCCGTGCCCTGTGGGCTTCGCCCCTGCGGGCTTTCCACTTCCATCCCCGGCAGTACGCCCTTTAGGGTGAATGATTTGAAGATGAGTTGATTTGAAGATGAGTTGATTTGAAGATGTAATAATTGTATAG
>CALEWF010000267.1 GCA_937925455.1 uncultured Flavobacteriales bacterium
CGGAGTAGCTTTACCATTTACCGAAGGTTTTGAAAATACTACCTTTCCACCTACCGGCTGGGTGAATGAAAATCCGGATAATAATTCCGGAAGTGCATTGTGGGTGCGCACTACTGCAGCCAGTGGATTTGGTAATAGTACGGCTTCTGCTCGGATTGATCATTTATCTCCTTCCACCAGCACAGCAGGACAAGTGGATAATTTAATTACTCCATATTTAAATTTATCAACGGGTGGTAGTAATCCTCAATTAACCTTTAGTGTAGCTAACGTTCGTTATAATGCTACATATTATGATTCATTGCTTGTACACATTTCTACTGATTGTGGTAATACCTGGATTCGATTAGCCGGCTATGGAAATAATACCGGGCCAAACCCACTGGCAACAGCCCCCGACCAAACTACGGCATTTGTGCCAACGGCATCCCAATGGACAACAAAAACTATTGATTTAACCCCCTACGCATCGCAAAATGCTGCTTTAATTAGATTTCAATTAAAAAGTGGCTGGGGACAAATTACCTATTTAGATGATATTAATATCTCGGCTGCTCCTGTACCCCCTGTGGCTTCATTTACTCCTTCATCCTCCAACATTTGTGTAGGAAACTCGATCACTTTTACCAATACTTCTACAAACGCAACGTCTTACAACTGGTCATTCCCGGGTGGTTATCCCTCATCAAGCACCTCTACAAACCCTGTAGTAACTTTTAATACAGCTGGTACTTATACAGTTACTTTAACTGCTTCAAACAATGTTGGAACAAGCACTACAACAACAACTATTACCGTCAATACGTTACCTAACGTTTCTGCCAGCGCTTTGCCATCAACCTCTGTTTGTGCCGGACAATCCATCACACTTACTGGCAGCGGAGCAAGCACATATACCTGGTCAGGCGGTGTGAGCAACGGAACCCCCTTCGTACCAACGGCTTCAGGCACCTACACAGTAACAGGCGTTGATGCTAACGGATGTACCAACTCTGCTTCCATTAGCATTACCGTTAATGCCCAACCCAATGTATCCATCAACGCCTCTCCTTCTACTGAAATTTGTATTGGAGAAAGTATCACTTTGTATGGAAGTGGGGCAAACAGCTATGTATGGTCTGATAATATTCAGAATGGAATTGCATTTGTTCCTCCTGTAAGTGCTACCTACACCGTGATTGGATATGATAATAATGGGTGCTCAGATACAGCTTTCATTTTTATTAATTTAATCAATTGTACATCAGGAATAAACGAAGAAACACAACTAACTGAAATTTGCTCTATTTATCCTAACCCTGTATCTAATGAGCTATTTGTCAAATTAGAGAATCGCAATGGAAATGAAATTCAGCAAATTTATCTGCTCACATTACTTGGGCAACATATCGAAATTTCAGCTATTTCTATCAATAGCAATCTTTGGAAACTTGATATACAATATTTAAGTGCCGGAAATTACTATGTGATAATAAAAACAAACAATAATAAGACCTACGTAAACAAATTGATTAAAAAATAATATGCGGTATCCACTGCATATTATTTTTTAATCAATTTGTTTGGTATTTTTAACCAAAAAACCAGCCCATCTGTTAATCAATAACATGATGGAAACACTAAAGCTAATGCAACCTGAAAAGACCTATACATCAGAAAATCGAACACTGGCGTTATTCGATTTTGATGGTACCATTACCCACAAAGATTCGATGTTTGCATTTATTCGGTTTGTAAAAGGAAGGTATGGATTCTTTTGGGGAATGGTTCGACTATTTCCTTTACTTCTCGTCAACCGATTAGGCTTGATTCCCAATGATAAAGCCAAAGAAAAAATGTTAGCCTTCTTTTTTAAAGGAATGAATTATGGAGAATTTAAACGCTATGGAGAGAGGTTTTGTGAAGAAAAACTCCCCCAACTATTAAAAACAGCAGCTATTGATAAGATAAATTGGCACCGATCCAAACACCACCGCATCATTGTAGTCTCAGCATCTATTGAAGAGTGGATTCGGCCATGGACAGACGCTATGGGAATTGAGCTAATATGTACTGAAATGGAAGTTATTGATAATCGGCTAACAGGAAGGTTTTCTACCCCTAACTGCAATGGCCCCGAAAAATTAAAACGCATAAAACAGCACTTAGATCTAAACGACTATACCATGATCTATGCGTATGGCGACACCAAAGGAGACGAAGCCATGCTAAGTATTGCCAATAAACCCTTTTATCAGCATTTTGATTAGAAACTATTCATGACCAATCAGCAGCATCATTTTCAATCATCCTTCACCACGTTAATCTCGGTATTCTTTTTTTGGGGATTTGTTGCAGCATCTAACGGAGTTTTTATTCCTTTTTGTAAACGTTATTTTCAGTTAGATCAATTTCAATCACAATTAATTGATGCTGCTTTTTATAGCGCATACTTTTATGGATCGTTATTGCTGTATCTTGGATCATACTTTACGCAAATTGATATTCTTAACAAAATCGGATACAAAAACGGGATTATTGCCGGATTGATTATTTCAGTCATAGGGGCTCTTGGTCTGGCAGTTACCAGCTCTTTGCAGCATGCCACCTTTGGCATGGTGTTGCTTTCCTTTTTTGTAATTGCATTGGGATTTTCATTGCAGCAAACGGCGGCACAACCTTTTGCCATAGCACTTGGAAAGCCTGAAACAGGTGCTCACCGTCTCAACATGGCCGGTGGTATAAATTCTTTGGGTACATTATTGGGTCCCTTGGTAGTAAGTTTCATTCTTTTTGGCGATTTGAAAGCAGGTGTCCATACTGCCACCATTTCCTCCATTAAAGTACTTTATATTTTTTTAGCAGGATTATTTACCCTGGTTAGTGTGATATTCACTATATCTAAAATGCCACGAGTAACTTCTGATGAAAAAATTGAAAAAAGCCCCAAAGCACTTGCCATTCTTTTGCTAATTGGTGCCGTTTTTCCCGCTATTCTTTTTACCGAACAGATACATAATGCCACCGGAATTACCAAAACATCGCTGGTATTTGGTGTGCTTGTTTATACCTTGCTTTTACTATTCATTGCCTTAATTATGGCCCGAAAAAATCCAAAGGGTTGGGGAGCCATGCAGTATCCGCAATTAGTGCTGGGTATGATTGCCATTTTTATTTATGTGGGGGTAGAAGTAACCATTCAAAGCAACATGGGTGCTTTATTGAAAAAACCAGAATTTGGGGCTTTTCAGGAAAGCCATATTTCTCACTATATTTCACTGTATTGGGGTAGTTTAATGATTGGTAGATGGACCGGAGCAGTCAGCGTATTCAATTTTAGTAAACGTATAAAACAATGGCTCACGGTAATCGTTCCCTTAGCTGCTTTTGGATTAATCTTGTTGGTTAATATCATCAAAGGAAACTCAGTAGAAGAATTTCTTATTTACCCACTTTGTATTGGATTTTTAATCATTGCTTTTTTATACAGCAAAGAGCGGCCGGCCATCATGCTACTTACAGTTTCAATTTTAGCTACGGCAGCTATGACAATTGGAATATTAACGAATGGAAAATTTGCCACGTTTGCTTTTATCAGTGGAGGGCTTTTTTGCAGCGTAATGTGGCCATGTATTTTTGCATTGGCTGTTGCCGGTTTAGGAAAATATACTTCGCAAGGCTCTGCTTTTCTTATCATGATGATTTTAGGAGGAGCATTGATACCACCGGTTCAGGGGGCTATCTGCGATTTTGACCTTACAAACCCTCAAGGTATTGCTGGCATGAGCTATACGCATTTTTCATACATTGTAGCCGTAATTTGTTTTACTTACCTCATATGGCATACCTGGCAAACTAGCCGGGTATTGAAAAAGCAGGGATTTGATTTCAATAAATCGTCCACTATATCCCATTAATTTTATGTGAAATGAAACTGGCTGCAGGTATTGATATTGGAGGCACCAACATCCTGCTTGGATTGGTCAATGAATCAGGAAAAATCTTGGAGCAATCGTCCTGGAAAACCTCTTTTTTTAACAATCCCGAAACATGGGTTAATAATGCATCTAACAAACTTGTTGAGTGGTTAAATCAATATCCAAATGCATGTTTTATGGGAGTAGGCATCGGTGCTCCCAATGGAAATATTCATTCCGGAGCTATTGAGCATGCCCCAAACATGCCTTGGAAAGGAGTTGTGCCCTTAGCTCGTATGTTTCAAGAAAAATTGTCATGCCAGGTTCTATTAACCAATGATGCAAATGCCGCAGCATTGGGCGAAATGCTTTTTGGAGAAACAAAAAATTGTCGTAATTTTTTATACATTACTCTCGGCACTGGGGTAGGAAGCGGTATAGTAGTTGATGGAAAACTGGTATATGGTCATGATGGATTTGCCGGTGAAATTGGACACGTTATACTATATCCAGATGGAAGGCCTTGCGGATGCGGTCGAAAGGGTTGTGTAGAAACTTATTGTTCTGCCACAGCTATTAAAACTACTTATGCTGAAATTCTCAAAAAAAAGAATCTTCCCGAAAATCCAACGGCTGACGCTAAAAACATTTATGAAAGAGCTATGGCAAGCGAAGAATCAGCCATTGAGGCTTTTGAAAAAACGGGCGAATGGCTGGGATTAGCGCTTGCCAACAGTGTGGCTTATACCAGTCCGGAAAAAATTATCTTGTTTGGTGGGCTTGCACAAGCTGGTAAATTACTTTTTGAGCCCTTAAAAAAAAGCTTTTATCAAAATTTGTTGTTCAACTACAAAAAAAACAATATCCAAATCCTTCCTTCAAAATTGCCTGAAAGCGATGCGGCTTTGCTGGGTGCGGCTTCTCTTATTTTAACCTAAAATGTCTTATAGCTTTTTCAAGTTATGAAAATCATTTTGTAGGGTGACTACCGCGAGTTCCTCCGCCTATTGGGAGCAAATTCACCCGCTGCCCCGTCTGCTGCGGATGGAAGTGGAAAGCCCGCAGGGGCGAAGCCCACAGGGCACGGGGTGGCGGGGCTGAGGGCACGAAGACACCGCTACCCCGTGCCCTGTGGGGCTGAGCCCCGAGGACTTGGAACGGACAGCCCCATGGGCAGCCTGATGATAAAAAATTTATTGAAACATAGAGGTTGAAATTTATCTGTGACTACTGTGTAAAAAAATACTTCCTACAGTAGATTCAATAAAAAATTTGTAGGTTTGTATTAAATGATTAAAAACATGAAAAGAATATCATTATTAGTAGCATTTTGTATAGCAGTAGGTTTTATTTCTTCATGCAGTAGTGAAGTTTGTGTAAAATGTATAAAATATGATTACAGTGACACGGTAGATTTTTGTTCCAGTGAAAAAAGTGAACGAAATAATTTTATGGTAGAATGGATACGTCAGAATTATAATTGTAAGGAAGCAAAGGAACAATAAGTTAAAGAAAATATTACCAAAAAAGGCTGCAGTAGTGCAGCCTTTTTGTTTTTTATCCAGAATTTAAGCAAATGGAACAAACTCAAATGCTAACAAATGATTTCATGTGGGTAAATCGCGTTTTAGAAATTGTTTATGCTTTTTTTGTGCATAATCTGAAATTATGAATAATATTCATTATGGTTCCCAAAAATAAAAACCATTAGGAATAATACCCACAACTGCTGTATCAACCAAACTACCGGAGGAATTATACCATCTCACAACACCATTTCCTGTAAAATTTACTGGATCTGCAATAAATAGATAGCCTGTAGAAGGATCAAGGCCTACACCATACGCATAGGTTGTAACAAATGAATTAGAAGGTAGGGAAGTTTGATTAATATTCATTTTATAGATAGAATTTGCATATAAATAATATAATTCGTCACCAGCATTATTGATGCAAAGATTAGAAGGATTAGAAGAGTCGTTGGGGAAATTTAATGTTAATTCTATTTGTTGATTTG
>CALEWF010000268.1 GCA_937925455.1 uncultured Flavobacteriales bacterium
GAAAACATTTTTTCACTTGCCTATTTTTAGGTTTTTATATTCTTTAAATTACTAATATTCAATTTTTAACATTAGTATATTTACAATGTATATTTAAGTAAGTTTTAGGTTAGGTTACTGCCGTTTTATTATTATTATTTACACTATTTGCATCAAAATTTGTTAAATGTAAATTTCGATGCAACGAAAATGAAACTTTTATCACCTGATAAAGTATAATAATATTACATAGTGGTTTTTCAAAGAATCCAAGTTTATCCCGCTACTATGAAAAAAAACAGTATTAACGTTTAAATAAAATGGTTATGCAAAAAGTAGCGCAAAAAAACATGAGTATCCAGGGATGGGTAATCGTGGTATTATTGGCAATTGTTTTGATTTTGGGTCTTACCATGGGCGTGTTAACGGCCATGAAGTTCTAATTGATGAACATTTTTTTATTCTACTGTAACAGATTTAGCCAGGTTACGGGGTTGATCTACATTACAGCCCCTAAGTACGGCAATGTGGTATGATAGCAATTGTAACGGGATCACTGTAATTAATGGCGATAGGGCTTCCTCCACTTCAGGGATCTCGATACAATAGTCTGCTATTTTTCTTACTTCTGTATCTCCTATGGTAATAATAGCAATCAATTTCCCACCCCGAGCTTTAACCTCCTGAATATTGCTGACTATTTTTTCGTACGAGGTATTTCGATTAGCAATCACTACCACTGGCATTTCTTCATCAATTAAAGCTATAGGTCCATGTTTCATCTCGGCTGCCGGATAGCCTTCGGCATGGATATAACTTATTTCTTTTAGTTTCAAAGCACCTTCTAAAGCTACCGGAAAATTAAACCCTCTGCCCAGATATAAAAAGTTTCTGGAATCTTTAAATATCTGACTAATTTTGCGAATTTGGTCTTCTGTTTTAAGTACCTCGCTAACTAAATCAGGAATTCTGTCTAGTTCGGTAAGTAATTTATGGTAGGTTTGTTCGGTGAGGTTTCCTTTTTTATGACCTAGAGCTAGAGCAATCAATGCTAAAACAGATACTTGTGCGGTAAAGGCTTTGGTGGAGGCTACACCAATTTCCGGTCCGGCATGGGTATAAGCACCTGCATGGGTAGCCCTTGCGATGGAAGATCCTACTACGTTGCAAATTCCGAAAATTGTAGCTCCTTTTTGTTTTGCCAACTGTATGGCAGCTAAGGTATCTGCTGTTTCTCCTGATTGTGAAATAGCTATTACGATATCGTTTTCAGTAATAATGGGATTGCGATACCTGAATTCAGATGCATATTCTACTTCAACCGGGATGCGGGCTAATTCTTCGATGAGATACTCTCCAACCAATCCGGCATGCCAACTGGTGCCGCAGCCTACAATAATGATACGGTGTGCTTGAAGGAATTTATTTTCAAAATCAATAATACCTGCCATGCTGATTCGGCCCGTATTCGGATCCATCCGCCCCCGCAGGCTATCTCTTATGGAACGCGGCTGCTCAAAAATTTCTTTGAGCATAAAATGATCATATCCTCCTTTTTCCAGCATCTCAAGTTCCATTTGTAATTGCTGGATATACGGGGTGATTTCTAAGTTTTTTACAGTTTTAATTTTTAATTCTTTCCCGGGTTCTGTAATAGCAATTTCTTCATCATCCAAATACACTACATTTCGTGTATGTTCTACAATGGGTGTGGCATCTGAAGCAACATAAAACTCTTCATTTCCAATGCCAATTACCATGGGGCTACCTTTTTTTGCAGCAATTAGTTTATTGGGTTCCTTTTTACTGAGAATGACAATGGCATAAGCTCCTATTACTTCATTTAAAGCCTGTCGAACGGCTTCTTCTAATGGAACTTGTTCTTTATGCTGAATATCTTCAATTAAATGGGCTAATACTTCAGTATCGGTGTCGCTTTTAAAAACATAGCCACGATTACTTAGCCCTTCTTTTAGTGTAGCATAGTTTTCTATGATTCCATTATGAATAATGACCAATTCCTCTGACATGGAATAATGCGGATGTGCATTAATATCATTGGGTGGCCCATGTGTAGCCCATCGGGTGTGCCCAATACCAACGGTACCTCTGGTATTTTTGCCAGCAGCAAATGCTTCAAGGTCTGAAACTTTGCCTTTGCATTTGTATAATTTGATTTCGCCTTGGTCCAGAAGAGCAATCCCTGCGCTGTCATACCCCCGATATTCCAGCCTATGTAATCCTTTGATTAGTATTGGATAAGCTTGTTTGGGACCAATGTATCCTACGATGCCACACATAACGATTATTGGGTTTGAACGGGTGTATAAACCAAATGAAGTTTCATGGGACGAATAGGATGATTTGGTCCGAAAACCACCACCCTGTTTACGTCTGTGTTTTTACTTAAAATAGGGGTGTCTAAAAACATAGCATTCACATTATACTTACCGTTAATGATTTGTTGAACATGCTGTGTGATGCGTATCTTAAATTGCTTGTTTATATCATCCCAAAAACTGTCATAATAATTAAATTGAAAATCATCTACCAAATTATAACTACCATCATCATTTAGTGTGTAGGTTACTAAATTAAATGGAGCAGGGTATAGAAAATAATCTGTTAATTCATCAGCCGGAATAATCAATTCAGCTTTATTAATAATGATTTTTTTATCCGTTGTATAATTTAAAAGGTATGGAAATTCTATTTTTACACGCAACCCCTGTCCGGATTGTAAGAAAAGGCGAGATGCCGTGGGGTTTCCCGGATTATTAAGTTGGGTAACCAAATCAGAAGCGCCGGAAGCAGCATAGTCATGTGTAAATCTATTAAACCGAACGTTGGAAGAGCCCGTAGTAATAAGTTTCATTTCCAATCCTTCCGGATTTTGATCATTATGGAAATGAATGGCTAATCGGCTTACTTCAGAAATTAAGTCAAAAAACACAATAGCTCCTTGCCCGGGTGCCTGATTGGCAGTAGTTTGAGGAGAAATACGAACATATAAACCCTTAATCAGATTTTTAACATTATTAGCTGTTAAGCTATCGGCATTTAAAAAGCGTTGGCCAAAGGCATTATTAAGTTTTATTCGAAGCTGTGTTCCTTGGTTTGCAAAAGAGGTGAAAATTGGTACAAATCCTTGGGTGGCTAACGGTATGGGGTTATAACTAATTTGGCTGTATGAATTGTATCCGGAACTCTCTGCTGGAATATCTTGTGTAACTTCAAAAACTTCAGCTATCATATATCCGTTAAGTTTTTTTGCGTCACCATAGGTGCCTCTGAATCGCAAAACCAAGACGATTGAATCAAAAACCGGATTTGTTCCAAAGTTTTCGTATTTTTGAGCTACATTGAAAGTGGTAAAAAAAGAAGCTGTTGTGCGTCCAAATTCCGGATCGTAATAACTTCCTAAGGCTGCATACCGGGCGTTGTCTGTTCTTATAGTGTCATCATACACTGTATATGCCCGAATGGTTGTGGTGTCTGAATATATGGCATTGAGCAAATCTTCCGGCGGAATAATTCCCGGATCTGTATTTGTATTGTCTTCGCAAGAATAAATTGCTGCGACAAGTAATGTAAATAGTAAAATTGCAATCTTCCTCATGATCCCCATTTGTATAGCTACAAATCTATTGAAAGGATTGAAGCTATACAGTAAATTAAGAATTTATAAGATGATTAATCTGCCATAACTTCTTCTAGTAGCTCTTCATAAAGAGTAACTACCGGACCTACAAAATCTTCATCGGGATTGTAAGTAAGAATACGTTGATCTGAATTTTTCAGAGTTTTCTCAATGTCTTTATGAATGGGTTCGTTGCCAATTACCACGGCATCGGCATAGCGGATGCACTCATTTACTACATTGGAGTAGGTAGGTTTGTCCACTTTGTAATGCTCGGGTTTCATGTCGTTAAAAATCACCTTTTTCGAAAAGTCTGAACGAAGCGTTCCTTCAAATTGGTCTGACCCATATAACGACAATACTACTTTAGAATTTGAAAAAATCGGTTCGTCTTTGTAAGCAGTTTTAAGATAAACTGCAGCCAGTCCAGTCATCCAACCATGGCAATGAATGATATCAGGTGACCAGCCAAGTTTTTTTACGGTTTCAAAAACTCCGCGTACAAAAAAGATAGCACGTTCATCGTTATCTTCGAAAAATTTCCCGGTTTCATCTACTAAGGTAGCTTTACGCCTAAAGTATTCTTCATTATCAATGAAATAAACCTGCATGCGGGCACTGGGAACGGAAGCTACTTTTATGATAAGTGGCTGGTCAGTATTATTTACAATTATGTTCATTCCACTTAGCCTGATCACTTCGTGCAACTGATGCCGACGTTCATTGATGCATCCAAACCTAGGCATAAATGAACGAATTTCATAACCTTGCTCCATAACTGCCTGAGGTAAATTGCGGGCAATTTTACTAATCTCTGTTTCATTGGTCATGTAGGGTTGCATCTCTTGAGTAATGAAGAGAACTTTACGTTTTTCCATAAGGATTAATTTGAGATTTGATGTATGATTGAGATGAGCTCTGTCATAAATATTATGCAAAATTAACGAATTTTCTGCCATATATCAAAATATTCGTTACTTTTCGCTCATTTATGTCTATTTGTTTATAAATTAGGTCTTATGTAACGTTAAATAAACCGGTTTAGTCTGTTCCATGAAAATTATTCAATCAGTGACTGAGATGTCACAAATCATGCAAGATTTAAGAAGAAAGGATCAATCTATTGGGTTTGTGCCCACTATGGGGGCTTTGCATGAAGGCCATTTGGCGCTGGTTCGAAAAAGTCTATTAGAAAACGACGTAACCGTAGTAAGTATTTTTGTTAATCCATTGCAGTTTAACAATCCGGAGGATTTTTTAAAATATCCCAAAATGCCGGAAAAAGACCGGCTCATGTTAGAGCAGGAAGGCTGTGATGTACTTTTTACCCCTGTAAAAGACGAAATTTTTCCTCCGGATTATAACCAACGGTTTCAATTAGGTTTTTGGGATACAGTGATGGAAGGGGCTTTTCGTCCCGGTCATTTTCAGGGAGTTGCCCGGGTGGTCTATCGTTTGTTTGAAATTGTACACCCTCACAAAGCTTATTTTGGACTTAAGGATTACCAGCAATTTATCATTATCAGCAAAGTGGTGGCTCCATATTTTAAAGACCTTAAAATTAGTGGATTGGAAACGGTACGTGAAAAAAGCGGCCTTGCATTAAGTTCGAGAAATTTGCGATTAACCCCCATACAATATGAACAGGCATCACACGTTCCGGAGTTGTTGAAAATAGCAGCTGGTATGCTTGGAAAAAAAAACTTGCAGGAGATTAGAGATTGGTTTCAGGCAGAACTTAGTAAGTATAACGAATTACGCCCGGAATATCTTGAGTTTGCGCATGCAGATACGCTTCAGCCTTTTGTAGAAGGAGACGCTCCTTCTAACTACCGAATATTTGTTTCTTTTTATGCCGGCGATGTTCGTTTGATTGATAATATGGCTGTTCAATGAGCATTAACCTAAAATTGTCATTAGAGTATTGATATTTATATTAAGGCTGCTTGGTGCGGCTGTCCGTTACAAGTCCTCGGGGCTCAGCCACACATTGCATCGGGGTAGCGGTGTCTTCGTGCCCTCAGCCCCGCTACCCCGTGCACTGTGGGCCTCGCCCCTGTGGGCTTTCCACTACCATCCGCAGCAGACGGGGCAGCGTGTGTATCCGCCCTACTAGACGGAGAAACACGCTACCGCCCCCCCCATAATACCGTATGTATGAATTAAAAATTTTAATGACAATGGTTATAAAAAAACCCGCTAAAGCGGGTAATGGTTTTTAATATCGATGTTTATTATAGTTAGAATGGTGTAAAGCTAAGGCCAAGCGTTACAATATGCCCTTCTTTTACTCCTTTGTTTGGTTCGAAAAATGGAGCAAAATCATATTTTCCGGTAAGGTGAAAACGACTGTAACCTATTCTAAAAAATGCTGAATAACGCAGGCGATTTATTCCAATAAGTTCATATTCTAATATTTTAATATTTCTATTTAAATCCATACCAGGTCTATAATCAGGGCCAACGTATTTGTCCCAGTTTGAAATTACATAGCCTAATTTAAAGCCAGCTGCAATTTTAAATGTATTTCTTTTATGGGGCTTCATTCTATATCGAAATTCAATGGGTAACTCCAAAATAGCAGTTGCTATTTTGTAACGATTCCAATCACGCTGTGTAGTAGGGTTGTCAACGTTAATAATAGGTTTAATTGGGGCAAAGTATATTGAATCGCCACCTGCTTTATATCTTAGAAACGAATTAAGGAAAATATTTTCAAAAGAAGTTCCCAAACCGGCTGCTATACTAAATGGGCTTCTGCCTAAAGGGAAGTCCCACATTAAGGCAAAGTCAAATCCTCTGGAGAATGGGCTGACGCTCATACTATCCGGAGAATTGAGCATTCCATTCCAATTAAAGTTAAATATAATAACATCTTGTTTTTTGGGTTTAGGCTTTTTCTTTTTTTGCTCTTCAGGTTTTACAGATTGCGACTTGTCTTTGTTTTCGGTGTTAGTCTGAGCTAAAACTGCTGAAACCGATATAATAGCTATACAGAAAGCTAACAGTAATTTTTTCATGTTTTTATTTTATTCATATTATTTGGTGCAAACCTAAATAAAATTTGTGGGTTTTCTATGAGATATTTTTACAATACACCCATAGGAACTTTTACCCCTCTTTTTCCGTTACACTTGCGGACGGTGTTGCAGCTTGAAATACCTATCAAAATGAGTGCCATGAAAAGAAAAACTAGCCATGATTTATTAAAAAATTTAACCATGATTTAATGGATATTAAGGGTTTGAATGTATTTGTAGGAACAAATAACGAAGATATTTTTTAATTT
>CALEWF010000269.1 GCA_937925455.1 uncultured Flavobacteriales bacterium
CTAGTAAAGCCGGATATTTTAACTAAAGGAGGAGATTACACGATAGAAAAAGTAGTAGGGGCTGATTTTGTTAAATCTTACGGCGGCCGGGTTGAAATTCTTCCCTTTGAACCGGGTTATTCCTCAACCGGAATTCTAGAGAAATTAAAACCATGTTAATTCTTTTTCTGTTGCAAGCATTTTTACCTCAAATTCAACCATATTTGTTACTTTTGGAAAAAATTGAACCCTGTATATGAAAAATATTTTATTAATTGGTCCAGCAATCATTATTCTTCTTTTTACATCGGGTTGCTTGGGAAATACAGAAGAAGTATTACAAACAGGCACCTGGCGCTTGGTGCAATTAGATCCCAGCGTGAATGTAGTGGAGTTTAATTTCAATCCTAATGGTACTGTGATTTTTAAAGATTTAAACGCAGGCATTATTGATACTGGGACCTATACGGCTACGGCCGAAATAGATCACCGATATTTAGATATTAAAGGCTTACCGGATGTGCAGGGCCAATATCCTCTGAATTATAATCACAAATGGACTATCGTACGCTGTGATCCAGGAGCATTAATTATTGCTGTTTCCATTGATGGTCTGGGCGTAGTTCAACGCGATTTTACCAGTATTTAAAAATTCTAATACTCCATTTATCCTTGGCTTCTGCGAAGGTTAAAACTACTTTTTTCTGTCAATCCTGTGGATATCAGTCTGCTAAATGGGTAGGCAAATGCCCCTCTTGTGGTTCGTGGAATACGTTTGTTGAAGAAGTAATTACAAAATCGCCTTCGGTCCAGGTTTCCGGAATATCGCCCAATAAAAAAAACCAACCCCAACCCATTGCTTCTATTACCTATTCGGTAGAAGACCGGATAGATACCCGTGATAAAGAACTGAACCGAGTATTGGGCGGCGGTATTGTACCCGGTTCCTTGATTTTGCTGGGTGGAGAGCCAGGGATTGGTAAAAGCACTCTTTTATTGCAAATGGCCTTACAGCTTACCGGCTTACAGGTTTTATACATCAGTGGCGAAGAAAGCGAACAACAAATTAAATTACGGGCAGAACGGATTGGCATTCAAAACGAACAATGTTTTGTACTAACGGAGGTTGTGCTAGAAAATATTTTGCAAATCATAACCGATAATCGTCCGGACCTGCTCATCATCGATTCCATTCAAACCTTATACACATCACTGATAGAATCTTCTGCCGGCAGTGTATCACAAATTAGAGAATGTACCGGACATTTACTGAAGTTGGCTAAAACTACGGGTATTCCGGTGTTTATCATTGGTCATATTACCAAAGATGGTTCCATTGCAGGACCGAAGATTTTAGAGCATATGGTAGATGTGGTGTTGCAGTTTGAAGGCGATCGTAATCATCTGTTCCGCATCATCCGGGCATCGAAAAATCGTTTCGGGGCAACTTCTGAAATAGGTATTTACGAAATGGTAAATGATGGATTACGCGAAGTAGAAAATCCTTCTGGCGTGCTGTTATCGCAAAAAGAAGAAACCCTTAGCGGAACTGCCGTTTGTGTAACTATGGAAGGGATACGTCCCATTCTGTTGGAAATTCAAGCCTTGGCAAGTACTGCCGTGTATGGCACCCCTCAACGCTCAGCCACCGGGTTTGATTTAAGACGATTGAATATGCTATTGGCAGTGCTGGAAAAACGTTGCGGATTTCAGCTTAGCATCAAAGATGTTTTCTTAAATCTTACCGGTGGAATTAAAGTAGAAGACCCGGCTATGGACTTAGCAGTTGTTAGTGCTATTTTATCTTCCAATGAAAACATTCCGGTACCTTCGGATATTTGTTTTGCTGCCGAAGTAGGATTAACCGGCGAAGTACGCCCTGTAACCCGTATCGAACAACGTATAGCCGAAGCGCAAAAGCTAGGGTTTAAAAATATCGTTGTTTCCCGGTTTAACCTCAAAGGATTGGATCTGAAAAAATTTCAAATACAAATTCAAGGTATTGCTAAAGTAGAAGAGTTATACCGTTCATTGTTTATTTAATCAACCTTTTAACGAGTATGTTTTTTAATGGAAATTTAGACACAAAACTCCCCCGCGTAAAAACTACCATATTTACTATTATGAGTGCGTTGGCCAAAGAGCACAACGCCATCAACCTGGCTCAAGGCTTTCCGGATTTTGATGTAAACCCAAAGCTGGTAGAACTGGTTACAAAAGCCATGAAAAACGGGTTTAATCAATATGCACCCATGCAAGGATTGATGAGCCTTCGTGAAGCGATTGCCGAAAAAACCCAAAAGTTATACAGCGCCCAGTATGACCCGGAGAAAGAAATCACCATTACGGCCGGTGCTACCCAAGCTCTATTTACAGCCATTGCTGCATTTGTCAAAGAAGGTGACGAGGTCATAATAATTGAACCGGCTTACGATAGTTATATGCCAGCTATTGAACTGAATGGAGGTATTCCCAAGTTTGTTCAATTAGATGACGCAACCTATCAAGTGAAATGGGAGCACGTTAAAAAATTGATTAATCAAAAAACCCGAGCCATCATAATTAACTCGCCGCATAATCCTACTGGATCCATCCTTTCTGCCGCCGATATGCAGAAACTGGAAAAAATGCTCAAAGGACGAGATATTCTCATCATCAGCGATGAAGTATATGAGCATATTGTTTTCGACGGTATAGAACATCAAAGCATGGCCCGTTACCCTGAATTAGCCAAACGGAGTGTCATAGTTTCTTCTTTTGGTAAAACCTATCATACCACCGGATGGAAAATAGGATATGTATTGGCTCCGGAAAATTTGATGGCGGAGTTTAGAAAAGTGCATCAATACAATGTGTTTTCTGTAAATACCCCCTTTCAACAAGCCTATGCCGAGATTTTAAAAGATGCTCAATTGTATTTAGAATTGGGGCAGTTTTATCAGCAAAAGCGCGATTATTTCCGCCAATTAATCAAAGGCTCCCGGTTTGATATCAAACCGGTACATGGCAGCTATTTTCAGGTGTTAGGCTATAGCAAAATCAGTGATGAAAAAGATGTGGATTTTGCTCGCCGTATGACCATAGAAATGGGCGTTGCTCCCATTCCTCTTTCCGTTTTTTTCAATAATCATCATGATACGCAATGCTTGCGTTTTTGTTTTGCTAAACAAAATGAAACCTTAGAGAAAGCCGCCGAAAAACTGGTAAAAATTTAAATGCACATGGAATCGCTTCGCATTACTGCCATTCAAACGGCCTTGCATTGGGAAAATCCACAGGCAAATTATTCCATGTTCGAAGAGAAATTTTCTTCCATTCATCATACTGACTTGGTCGTATTACCAGAGATGTTTACTACCGGATTTAGTATGAATACAAGCAGGGCTATTCAACCCGGATACGACCCGCTGAAATGGATGAAACATCAGGCTTATACTCGAGGGTTTGCGCTGGTAGGAAGTTATATGGTAGAAGAAAATGGCAAGTTTTTTAATCGGCTTAGTTTTGTTTCGCCAGAAGGGGAAGTTATATCTTATGAAAAAAAACATTTATTTACGCTGGCTGGCGAACATCATCATTATACTTCCGGAAACCGGCAAGTCATTGTTTCATACAAGGGATGGAAGTTGGCATTAATGATTTGTTATGATTTGCGATTCCCGGTTTGGTGCCGCCGCACGTCAATTTTCAATTATGATGCAATAATTTTTACAGCTAACTGGCCTGATCGGCGTAGCCATGCCTGGCGCACTCTCTTGTTGGCTCGTGCCATAGAAAACCAATCGTATGTTATTGGTGTAAATCGAGTGGAAAGCGACGGGTCTGGCGTTATTCATTCCGGTGATTCTGCCATTATAGATCCGCTTGGAAAATACATTTGTTTAGCCCACCCTTTTGAAGAAACAGTCCTCCAAGCTACCATTTATAAAACTGAATTAAATGAGATTCGAGAACGCTTGCCATTTTTTGACGACCGGGATGAATTTGATTTAACCCAAAACGGTCATTAGCATATTGTTAATAGGCTGCTTAAAGCGGCTGTCCGTTCCAAGTCCTCGGGGCTCAGCCACACATGGCATCGGGGTAGCGGTGTCTTCGTGCCCTCAGCCCCGCTACCCCGTGCCCTGTGGGCTTCGCCCCTGCGGGCTTTCCACTTCCATCCGCAGCAGATCGTAAGGTGAGATGCTTTTTCAAACCTATAAGGTCTTCAAAGACCTTATATAGGTTTTTGTTTTTTAGATGCCTACGGAAATTTTCTAATGCATAATTTGGGATAAAAAAACCAGTAACATTCTATTGGTAACACCATTCATACGCCACCCATTTATTAGAGTCCGGTACTGATTTACGATATATTCAGGAATTATTAGGTCATAAAAGTTCAAAAACGACAGAAATTTGTGTAAGCTCCCCCAAATATATTACAGTTTAAAGTTATTCCTTTTTTTCTACTTTTAATCTGTACTATTTTCGGCAGTGGTTACAACACAATCTCAAAGCTCGAACATGTATCCTACGTGAACCCCAATACCTATATTCCAGTCCCTTGGCGATACTCTGGAAACGTCGGTAAATCCTTGGGTATAACGTGTGCCTAAAAGCAGCGTCTGCCCGTTTAAAATGGGTATTTCTACGCCAATACCGGCTTTTATTCCTGCATCTATTGTATAATAGGTATCTATTAAATTATACAGAGGATACACCGTAGGTGTAGAAAAATCTGGGTCTATTCCTCCTTTGGCAGCCACTAAAAATCCAACGTATGGACCTGCTTCGCATAAGAATTTTGTTTTCTTTCCGAATTTGAATTTGGCAAGTACAGGTACTTGTATGTAATGCAAATTGTATTTAAAGGAGCCTCTTCCCAATGTATCGCCATTGAAATCGGTAACATACACTTTTTGCATAGTGCCCATGGCAGAATAATTTACTTCAGTGTGTAAATAGAATGGAGGAGCGATGCGAATATCTTGAAATACAGCAGCATAAAACCGAAACCGCCAGTTGTAGATGTCGATATAAAATGGGTCATCGGCGATAAAATTCGACACATTGGCACCAAAATTTAATCCTACTCGAATCACCTTATCTCTGGGAGGTGTAGTTTCAGGCTGCGCTGCCAGCCGAAACGTCAATAAAATCAAGAAAGCTATGAATAACCAACTCCGCAACATTGATATAAAGATAGACAAAATTTAATAAAACCCTATACCCCAACATTGGTTCCAGACAGGGCTTTGTTTTTGGCGCGGGCACGGTCGCTTTCAGTTAACAGGATTTTGCGTAGGCGTATGCTTTTGGGTGTTACCTCCACATATTCATCTTCCTGTATGTATTCCAAGGCTTCTTCCAGCGAGAATTTCATGGCCGGAGCAATCTTCATTTTATCGTCTGCTCCGCTGGCTCGCATGTTGGTGAGTTTTTTGGTTTTGGTTACGTTCACTACCAAGTCTGAATCACGGCTGTGTTCACCTACAATCATACCTTCGTAAACTTCATCTCCCGGGTCAATAAAGAATTTTCCACGGTCCTGCAGTTTATCTAATGCATAAGCGATGGCAGTTCCATTATCCATTGATATCATCGTGCCGTTAAAACGACGTACGGGCTCTCCTTTAATAGGCTCGTACGATTTAAAGCGATGTGTTACCACCGCTTCACCGGCAGATACGTTTAACAATACCGTGCGTAGTCCCATCAGGTTTTTTGATGGGATTTCAAATTCCAGATGAATCAGGTCGCCTTTGGGCTGCATTACTTTTAAATCGCCTTTACGCATGGTTACCTGTTCAATACATTTGCCTGAATATTCTTCCGGTACATCTATGCTAAGAATTTCAACCGGCTCGCATTTCACCCCATCAATTTCTTTAATTATAACCCGTGGCTGCCCAATTTGTAATTCATATCCTTCGCGACGCATGGTTTCAATCAATATAGAAAGGTGCAGAATACCGCGACCATATACCATGAACGAATCTTGTGATGGAGTTTCTTCTACCCGAAGCGCCAGGTTTTTTTCAGTTTCTTTAAACAAGCGTTCACGCAGGTGCCGTGAAGTTACAAACTGACCTTCTTTGCCAAAAAACGGTGAGTTGTTAATGGTAAACAACATGCTCATGGTAGGCTCATCAATGGTAATGGGCGGCAAGCCTTCCGGATTTTCAAAATCAGCCACTACATCACCGATCTCAAAACCATCTAGTCCTACAATGGCACAAATGTCACCACTGTTTACCTGTTCAGTCTTTACTTTTCCTAATCCTTCAAATGTATAAAGTTCTTTAATGCGTGATTTTACAATTTTTCCGTCGCGTTTGAGGAGTGATACCGGCTGATTTACCCGCAAGGTTCCACGCATTAGCTTTCCAATGGCAATACGGCCGATGAATGTAGAATAATCAATAGAGGTGATTTGTAACTGTGGAGTTCCCTCAACTACGGCAGGCGGAGGAATTACATTGATAATGGTGTCGAGCAGTGGTTCAATATTATTGGTTTTTTGTTTCCAGTCATAGCTCATCCAGTTTTGTTTAGCAGAGCCATAAACGGTGGCAAAGTCTAATTGTTCTTCGGTAGCACCTAAGTTGAACATGAGGTCAAATACCGCCTCATGCACTTCATCCGGTCTGCAATTTTCTTTATCCACCTTGTTGATTACAAGAATCGGTTTTTTTCCCAGCGAGATGGCTTTGCTAAGTACATACCGGGTTTGAGGCATGGGTCCTTCAAACGCATCTACCAGCAGCAGCACGCCGTCGGCCATGTTAAGTACCCGTTCTACTTCCCCGCCAAAGTCGGCGTGGCCAGGGGTATCAATAATATTAATTTTGGTGCCTTTGTAATTTACTGATACATTTTTAGAAACGATGGTGATGCCCCGTTCCCGTTCCAGGTCGTTGTTGTCAAGAATCAATTCTCCGGCTTCCTGGTTATCACGAAATAGCTGGCAATGGTGCAAAATTTTATCTACCAGCGTAGTTTTTCCGTGATCAACGTGGGCAATAATGGCAATGTTACGAATGGATGACATACAAATTTTTGTATTAAAACGGCTGCAAAGGTACGGATAATCAATGAGCCCTGAAAGTCAGAAATCAATTAGATGAGGGCTAATAATAATTTAATAATCCCAAAATTGTCATTAGTGTATCTTGATATTAATAATAGGCTGCTTCAAGCGGCTGTTCGTTACAAGTCCTCGGGGCTCAGCCACACATGGCATCGGGGTAGCGGTGTCTTCGTGCCCTCAGCCCCGCTACCCCGTGCCCTGTGGGCTTCGCCCCTTCGGGCTTTCCACTTCCATCCGCAGCAGTCCGCCCCTACAAGGCGGAAAAACACGCGGCCGCCCCCCAATAAAACAATTCTAATGACAATTTTGGAATTATCTATTATACTACATGGTCTAAGTCGTGCAGTAAACAAATGGTCAAGGGGGCAAAAAATGTATCTTTGCTCCATGAGCACTAAAGCAACAACGTATCAAACCGTGGTAAAGCAAATACAATCTCTTCTACAAGAAGAAACTGACAGCATTGCCAATTTAGCCAATATTGCCGCAGTATTACATACTACGTTTGGATTTTGGTGGACAGGTTTTTACATAGTAAAAAATAATGAATTGGTACTTGGGCCGTTTCAGGGACCGGTGGCTTGTACCCGCATCGGATTTGGAAGAGGAGTGTGTGGCTCGGCCTGGAAAGAAAAACAAACGATTATAGTGCCAGACGTACATCAGTTTACGGGGCATATTGCCTGCAGTGCTGCCTCTAATTCTGAAATTGTAGTGCCGGTGATGGTAGATGGCATGGTTGCTATGGTGTTGGATATTGATTCTACTAAATACAATAGTTTTGATGAAATTGATAAGCAGTACTTAGAAGAAATTGCGACTTTAATTGCACAAAAAATTCCGGCTCTTGCGTAATTGTTTATTATACCTGTTGTTTGGAATATTGGTATTGAATTGGTCCTGTGCCAATATTATTCCGCTGGAAGGAGGACCCAAAGATACTACTCCACCCAAGATGTTAAAGGTGGTGCCTGATACATTTAAAACCCGCTTTTCGGGCAACAAAATTTCGTTGTATTTTGATGAATTTGTTACAGTGAAAAATGCTTCCAAAGAGGTGTTTGTTTCTCCACCCCTGAAACAAAAACCCGATTTGATTTTGCGAGGAAAATCGGTGGACGTCATCATCCGCGATACACTTCAACCTAATACCACGTACATCATTCAGTTTGGTAAAGCCATTGCGGATAATAACGAAGGAAATGTATTGGAAGATATTTCCTATGTGTTTTCAACCGGTGATGTACTTGATTCATTGAATCTAATGTTTGAAGTGTTAGATGCTTTTACGCTAAAACCTGTAAGTGATGTTAAAGTATTGCTATACATCGCATCAGACGATTCTTTGCCTTATAATCAACTTCCATTTTATTTAGGCCAGACTAAAAGTAATGGCATAGCCACTTTAAAGTATTTGCGTTCAGGCGATTTTAAAGTTTTTGCATTGCAAGAAACCAATGAAAATTTGTTGTATGATAAAGAAGATGAACAAATAGGGTTTTTAGAAAAGCGTGTGATTTCGGGCGATTCTATTAAGCATCGCATTCTGCTGTTCAAAGAAAAAGCCAAAACCAACAAACTCCGTTTTGCACGCATGTTGTATCCGGGAAAAATTGCATTCAAGTTTGCTCAACCGGCTGATAGTGTACGCATTGAACCATTGGCTGACAGCCTTCCTCCTTTTGCCCGTTCAGCAGAATATGTTTCTGC
>CALEWF010000270.1 GCA_937925455.1 uncultured Flavobacteriales bacterium
CCCCTGCGGGCTTTCCACTTCCATCCCCGGCAGATGGGGCAGCGGGTCAATCCGCCCCTACGAGGCGGAGAAACACGCAAACGCCCCCATATAAGCAATTCTAATTAGAATTTTGGGATTAAATCTTAGCACACGGTTCCACACCCGATGCAACGGATAAACACCGATTCCATCCCTGCCAATCCGTCCTATCCGTGTCATCCGTGTTTTATTTATTGAACTGGATTTTATCCGTCTGTGAGTAATTGAAAAATTTAATGGATATTTGTTTACGGGTTTGAAATACAAAAAACTTGAAAGCAGCAATCATTGGTTCAGGAATAGGAGGGATAGCCACCGCTATACGGCTTCGTGCTAAAGGGTGGGAGGTGGATGTGTATGAACGCAATACCTTTTACGGAGGAAAACTCTCAGAAGAATGGATAAATGGCTATCGGTTTGATGCAGGACCTTCGCTATTTACCATGCCACAGTTTGTGGAAGAATTGTTCGAATTATGGGGTGAAGATCCGAAACAGTATTTTCCCTATCATCGCTTAGATACCTTGTGTAATTATTTCTGGGAAGATGGTACCCGTTTTGCAGCCAAAGCTGATTTGAATGTTTTAGTTGAAGATATTTCAACAATATTCGGCGAGTTAAAAACACAAGTAAAAAAATACTTAGAGGATAGCAAACAATTGTATGATTTAACTGCCGATTTATTTATTCATAGTTCGTTTCATCGGCTGGATACATTTTTATCAAAACGTTTTTTTTCAAGGTTAATACACCTTCCCAAGTTACGGGCATTCCATTCACTACATCAAGAGAATGAACGATATTTTAGCAATCCAAAACTGATTCAACTCTTTAATCGCTATGCTACATACAATGGTTCTTCACCTTACATAGCGCCAGGTACATTGAAGGTGATACCCAGTTTGGAATATTTTTACGGAGCCTATCTGCCCAATAAAGGCATGATACAAATACCGGATGCATTGGTGGAATTAGCCAGGCGACATGGAGTAAATTTTTATTTGAATGCACCGGTAGAAGAAATTTTACATGATGGAAGAAGCGTAACCGGCATTCGGGTTAAGGGTGAAAATAAGTTATATGACCGTGTAGTGAGCAATGCAGATGTTGTAACAACGTATGATAAACTCATTAAAAATATTCGTGGACCCAAACGGATTTATACTCAGGAACGAAGCTCATCGGCGTTAGTATTTAACTGGGGAATAAAACGTAGTTTTCCTGAATTAGATTTACACAATATATTTTTCAGTGATGATTATGCAGCGGAATTTAATGCGCTGTTTAAAACTAAAACCCTATGGCACGATCCCACAGTGTATATTTTTATCAGTAGTAAGCATATAAAAGGCGATGCGCCAGAAGGCTGCGAAAATTGGTTTACCATGATCAATGCCCCGCATATTGCAGGTCAAGACTGGGATCAACTTATACACCAAGCTAGAGAAAATGTATTAAGTAAACTGTCAAGAATTTTAGGAATTTCGATTGAGCCGCTGATAGAAGCAGAATGGATTTTTGACCCCAGACAAATAGAAAGCCGAACCTCATCGCATTTGGGGTCATTATATGGCACTAGTTCAAACAGCATGACGGCTGCGTTTAACCGGCATCCAAATTTCACATCACGATTGAAAAATCTGTATTTTGTTGGAGGAAGTGTACATCCGGGTGGTGGAATTCCTTTGTGCTTATCATCTGCAAAAATTGTAAGTGAAATTTCATGAGTTACACTGAAACATTTTTACAGGAAATTAAAGGACGTTGGGCTCAATTTACTTTAAATAATTCCCGGATGTTGGTGTATATTTCTATCATCTACATAGTTGGTTTAATTGGCTTGTCATTGCCCATCACTCGTCCGTTATTTATTTTCTTGGTGCCTTTTAATATTTTAATGTCCGTAGGATTGCTTTTATTATTTCATACACCTTGGAATTGGAAGTTTGTAGCGGTAATGGTCAGTATCGGTATTACTGGTTTTTTTGCAGAATATTGGGGCGTACAAACCGGATTTTTATTCGGAGCTTATCATTACAAAGAGGGGTTAGGTATCCAATGGTTAGGCATACCGCTCATATTAGCCCCTAATTGGATGTATATGATTTATACGACCGGCTACATAGCTCAGCGTTTATTTTCAACCTATGCAGTACGAATAGTAGCCGGGGCAATACTCATGGTAGTGTATGACCTTTTTTTAGAACCCTCAGCCATGGAATATAATTTTTGGCAGTGGGAAACCGGCTATGTTCCCCTACGTAATTATGCCGGCTGGTTCGGGTTGTCTCTGTTATTTCAGGCGTTATTTCAATGGTTTGTGCCATCACCTCAAAATCGAATAGCTATTGGCATTTACATTATTCAGTTGGTATTTTTTATCTCGCTTTTCGTAATTAACATCGCAAAATCTATTGCTTTTTAGTGAAAAAGGTTATTTTTGCCTTTTAAGATATGAGCATAAAGCTATATCGTGAGATTGTGTTTTAAATTTTATAGTCTTAACCAACGAAAAACGGTATGCAATTGAAAAAGTACGTTATTCTAACCCTTGTAATTTCTTTTACAAGACCCTTAACCTGGTCACAATGTAACAGCCCAATTACAGCCAAAGCGGATTATGCTTACACAACCAATTCATTTTTCCAAGCCATTGAATTGTATGAAAAGGCACTAAAAAAAGTGAAAAAGGACAAAGGCCTTAAGTTTTGTATTCAATACACGGTAGCTAAGTGTTATTTAAAACTAAATGATTACAAAAAAGCAGAAGCCCAGTTTAAAAAAATAATGAAGGCTGAAGTATCAGAAGCTATGGCTTATTATCAATATGGTATGTTGCTAAAAAATCAGGGCCGATATGAAGAAGCTAAGGTTCAATTTGAAAAATACGTACAAAAAGTTCCGGATGATTACAAAGGCAAAGAAGCAGTTACTTCTTGTGAAAATGCTATTAAATGGATCAATGATCCTACTTGCTATCAGGTAGAAAATGTAAAAGCTTTTAATACCAAGAGTTGGGAGTTTTCGCCTATTTATGCTAATAAAAAGCAAACGCAGTTATATTTTACTTCCAATCGTGAAAAATCTATGGGTAAAGAAAGCCCAATATGGGGCATGGCCAATGAGGATTTTTGGGTATCTAATAAGGATAAATCCGGCAAATGGTCTACCCCAACTAATGTTCCCATATTAAGTACTAATTTTAGTGAAGGTGCCGGAGTGTTTGATTCTAAATATAGCACGCTATATTTTACCCGTTGTTTTGGAGATAAGAAAAACGGTTCAGGATGCCAA
>CALEWF010000271.1 GCA_937925455.1 uncultured Flavobacteriales bacterium
CATCGGGGTAGCGGTGTCTTCGTGCCCTCAGCCCCGCTACCCCGTGCCCTGTGGGCTTCGCCCCTGCGGGCTTTCCACTTCCATCCGCAGCAGACGGGGCAGCGGGTGCATCCACCCCTTTAATTTCTATTTCTGCAGTTCGAAAATGATTTAATATTTTTTTAGTTATGATTTGTTTTTCAATGTTTTTATGACACTTAAAATCACTTACTTTTAAGCCGTTATCAAATTATACATTGACTTACCAATGATACATACCGGACATTCGAAAATTGAAATTAAAGCATACTTCAAAGGATTGGGAATGCTTGGCTATGGAAGATATTATAATAAAATGGAAGGACAACTTAGTCCAATATATTGCCGGGCAGTAACTTTTTGGGATTCATCCACCGGAAAAAAAATATTTTATGTAAACTGCGAACTTTGTTTTACAACGCACGGCGTAAAACGTGAAGTATTAAAACGCTTACTGGAACGAGACCCGGGAGGAGGGTATTTGGATGAAAACATTTTAATTGCTTCGCAGCATACCCACAGTGCACCCGGAGGCTTTGCCCATCATCCGTTTTATAATTTTCCGGTACCCGGATTCCGTCCCAAAATTTTTAATGCCGTAGTAGATGCCATTCAGGAAGCTATTTACCAATCGAACCAAGACTTAAAGCCCTCTAAATTATATTTTCATTCCGGTGAGTTTGAGCCGGATGTGGATGTTGCTTTCAATCGTAGTTTAAAAGCATACAACCAAAATCCGGAGGTAAAAAAGTGCGGACGGCATGAGACTCATTTGGCTGTTGAAAGAAAAATGGATTTACTGCGAATAGACGACCTGCATGGAAGCCCCGTAGCACAAATAAACTGGTTTGGTGTGCATACCACCAGTTTAGGAAATAAAATCAATCAGGTAAGTAGTGATAATAAAGGGTATGCATCGCAGTTTTTTGAAAATGAGGTGGGAGGACATTTTAACGCAATATTTGCCCAGCAAATTGCCGGCGATGTATCGCCCAATCTGCATGGCAAACGAAGAAATGGTTGGCATAAAAAAGGACCGCACAAAAGCGATATAGAAAATGCTATGTTTAATGGTCGTCTGCAATACTATAAAGCCAAAGAAATTTGGGAAGATGCACCAGACCATGAAATTGTGCAAGGTCCATTAGATTACATCCTGGCATATTTTGATATGTCGAAGGTGAAAGTTCATCCCGATTTTGCTAACGGACGAACGGATGCAGAGACCGATTCAGCATGCCATGGAACAGCTTTCTTTTCTGGTACTCCGGTAGATGGGCCAGGCATGCCGCAAGGAGTAAAGCAATTTGCTGAATTTAGTTCCAAGATTATTAAGTATGGAGAATTCTTTTTGTCAATGTTTCGTAACCAGGCATACAAAGACTGGGTAAGAAAAAAATATAAAGTTCAGGGGAAGAAGAACATTGTATTTGAAACAGGTAGAGGTGTAGCCTTTGGTACACGTAACATTAAAATGTTTTTTATACCCGGATTTTTTGATGGTGGAATAGCAGAAATGAAGCGGCAACACCGTAGGGGAGCCTTGCGTGAAATACCTTGGACACCCCATGTGGTGCCGCTTCAGATTGTTCGCATTGGTCAAATTGCCCTTGCTGCATTTCCCGGTGAAATTACTACCGTTGGAGGGCAACGATTGCGAAATATGTTGCTGAAAGAATTGGAGCCCATAGGAATAAAACATGTAATTATTAGCTCGTACTCGAATAATTATATGGGTTATTGTGTTACTTATGAAGAATATCAGGTACAATGTTACGAAGGGGGGCATACAGTATTTGGTCAATGGACGCATGGAGCATTTATGACTAAATTTCGTGAGTTAGCTAGAGAGCTCATCAAACCAGAAGAACAGCGAATCATTGACCGCACTGTACAGCCGCATACATTTAGCGAAAAAGAATTGTCATTGCGTACCTATTACGATTGATCGGGGGGAGGTTGAATACCAAAAAATCGTTCCAGCAAAAAAGTAATGATGGATAGCACGATGCTGAATACCATGGCGAGCCAAAACGTTTTTACTTCAAACCCTGAAACAATTTTATCTGCCAGATAAATCATAAATCCATTTATCACTACTAAAAATAAACCAAAAGTAATGAAGGTAATGGGGATGGTAAGGATGATCAACAGAGGTTTGAGTAAAATATTAAGTAACCCGATAAAGGCAGATACCACAATGGCAATCCACATATTGGCAACATTTACTCCGGGCAGTATCACGCCTGTAAGATACACACTAATGGCAGCGATGAGAAATTTTATGAGGGTTTGTTCGCGGTTCATACCTTATTCTTTTAGAGCTTGATCCAGGTCGTTAATTAAATCATCCACATCTTCTACGCCTACACTTAAGCGAAGCATGTTATCTACCACTCCGGCTTTTTCGCGTTCTTCTTTGGGAATAGAAGCATGTGTCATGGTAGCCGGGTGATTTACCAACGATTCTACACCACCCAACGATTCTGCCAGGCTGAATACTTCAAAGGAGGATGCTATACAAAATGTTTTTTCCAAATCAGCATTCTTAAGCACAATGGAAATCATGCCGCCAAAACCACGCATTTGCTTTTTGGCAATGCCATGGTTGGGATGGTCTTCAAATCCGGGCCAATATACTTTTTCTATGGCGGGATGATTTCTGAGGTAATGGGCAATTTTTTCTCCGTTTTCGCAATGACGTTGCATACGCAGGTGCAAGGTTTTTATACCGCGAAGTACCAAAAAACTGTCCATGGGACCGGGGGTAGCACCACAGGAATTATGAATAAACGCTAATTGTTCATATAGTTTGGCATCGTTCATACATAATGCCCCCATTACCACATCGCTATGCCCACCTAAATATTTGGTAACTGAATGCATCACGATGTCAGCTCCCCAATCCATAGGGTTTTGCAGGTAAGGCGATGCAAATGTATTATCAACGGCCAGTAATAAGTTGTTTTCCTTCGCTATTTGAGCGCATGCAGCTATATCTACAATTTGCATGGTAGGATTAGTGGGAGTTTCAATCCAGATTAATTTTGTATGAGCATTAATATATGAACGAATGTTGGATGCATTATTTAAATCAATAAAGTGAAATTTTATTCCATAATTAGCAAATACTTTGGTAAACATGCGGTAAGTGCCGCCGTACAAATCGTTGCCGGTAATCACTTCATCGCCGGGCCGCAGCAATTTAATTACGGCATCAATAGCACCCATACCGCTGGAAAAACAAAGACCATAACGAGCATTTTCAAGTGCCGCAATACATTGCTCCAACGCATGGCGGGTGGGATTTTTACCACGGGCATAGGCAAAGCCTTTGTGCTTCCCTGGCGATTCTTGCACGTAGGTAGAAGTCTGATAAATGGGAGTCATGATGGCTCCGGTAGATGGATCAGGCGCTTGGCCAGCATGAATTACTTTGGTATTGAATTTAAGATTTTGCTTTTTCATGGGAGCGAAGTTACAACAATTAGATATAGCCAAGGATGATTGAAATTTGAAAAACTCTTTATATTTGCATCCTGTTTTAAAAAAACTGTCCACCAAGGCAGTGGGGCCCATAGCTCAGTTGGTTAGAGCACCTGACTCATAATCAGGGGGTCGCTGGTTCAAGCCCAGCTGGGCCCACAAATAATAACAAGGGGGGCGCTGTCCGCCCCAAAGGCGGACCAGCTGGGCTTACTGAAATAACAAAGGTTTCAGACCGTCAAAGGTTGAAGCCTTTTTTTATTTGCATATAATTTGCTGATGGTGTTGCGATGTTCATCAATAAACCCGGTTTGTACATTAGAAATTATCTTGAGGCATCCGCGGTTAGAAAAAGCGTCTATGCAACCACTGTTATTGAAAAATTATAACCATAGATAGCACAGAAGATTACCGTGTGTTTTTGCTCTCATTTCTTTGTGTGCTTCGTGGTCATTTTTCTTCGTGTCCATTGTGGTTCATGCTCGGATTTGATGATTTTTAACCACAAAGAGCACAAAGATTTTGCACAAAGGTCACAGAGAGCCATTGATTTCTGTCAATAACGCTTTCTTTGTATGCTGTTTGCCTTATAGAACACGGATGACAGGGATAGGGCGGATTGGCACGGATTATATCTGTGTTCATCTGTTGCATCAGCGGGTATCCGTGTGCTATGGTTTAATCCCAAAATTCTCATTAGAATTGTTTTATTGGGGGCAGCCGTGTGTTTTTCCGTCTCGTAGGGGCGGACTCACCCGCTGCGCTATCTGCTGCGGATGGCAGTGGAAAGCCCGCAGGGGCGAATGCCGCAACGCAAGAAGCAGCGGGGCTGAGGGCACGAAGACACCGCTGCGACTATGCGATGCGTGCATGAGCCCCGAGGACTTGTAACGGACAGCCGCTTAAAGCAGCCAATATACTTTAATGACAATTTTGGGATTAGCTATCTCGGATTGAAACTTTCGTAAAAGTCTTCAGCACGACTTTTTGAATAAGAGCGAACGTAGCAGTATTTTTTAATCAACTTATTACACATTACTTTACTGTATTGTTATGACGACTTTTTATACAGCTTTTCTCAGCATATTATTCTACCCAAGCTTTGCTGCGTTCTAAGGCACGATGCCATTGTTGTAGCAGATGGATTCGGGTATGGACATCCATACCAGGCAAAAAGGTTTGATCGCGGCGGTATAATTTTACCAAATCATCCATAGTCCAATACTTAGCTCCCAGTCCAGCTAAAAAGGCAGCTCCCATGGCGGTGGTTTCGAGCAGAGAAGGTTTTATCAAGGGCAGGTTGGCAATGTCAGCCTGAAATTGCATCAATAAATTGTTGGCGGTAGCTCCCCCATCTACACGAAGTTCTGATAAAGAAGTTTCTAAGTCGGCTTGCATGGCTTGTAATACATCTTGTGTTTGATAAGCAATGCTTTCAAGGGCAGCGCGGGCAATGTGAGCTTTGGTGGTGCCACGTGTTAAGCCGATGATGGTGCCACGGGCATATGCATCCCAGTAGGGTGCTCCTAAGCCGGTGAATGCAGGTACCAAATAAACACCGCCATTGTCTGTTACTTTTTTTGCCAGGTCTTCTATTTCTGAAGATTGTTGAATAATTTGCAATCCGTCGCGTAGCCATTGCACAATGGCGCCGCCTATAAATATGCTGCCTTCGAGAGCATACGTAGGTTGATTGTTCAACATCCAGGCTATGGTACTTATTAAGCGATTGGACGAGGTAATAACATTATTGCCCGTATTAAGCACCACAAAACAACCCGTGCCATACGTGTTTTTTGCCATGCCTTTTTGATGGCAAAGTTGTCCAAAAAGGGCTGCCTGTTGGTCGCCGGCTACTCCGGTAATGGGTATGGCATCTGGACCCAGGATGTTTTGAGTTTCGCCATAATCATCGGCACTATTTTTTACTTTGGGTAAAATATGTAGAGGGATTTCAAACAGTTGTAGCAATTCATCATCCCATTGCAATGTATGGATATTAAAAAGCATCGTACGGCTGGCATTGCTGGCATCGGTAGCATGTACTTTGCCCTGTGTGAGTTTCCATATAATCCAGGTATCTATGGTGCCGAATAACAGTTTGTTTTCGTTGGCTAATTGAGCTGCTTGCGGAATATTTTTTAGTATCCAACGAATTTTGGTGGCTGAGAAATAAGCATCGGGGATAAGTCCGGTTTTGGAACGAATCAAATCTTCATAACCCTTAGCTTTCAGTTCATCGCAATAGGCTGCCGTGCGGCGGTCTTGCCATACAATGGCTGGTGCTACAGGTTGTCCGGTGCTTTTATCCCAAACTACCGTAGTTTCGCGTTGATTGGTAATACCGATGGCAGCAATTTGAGCCGATGAAATTCCGGCTTTTTGCATGGCTTCAACACAAACAGCCGCTTGGGTACTCCAAATTTCATTGGCATCGTGCTCTACCCAACCCGGGGAAGGGAAGTGCTGTGTAAATTCTTTTTGAGCAACCGACACAATATTGGCATTTTCGTCAAAAATAAGGGCACGCGAACTAGTGGTACCCTGGTCAATGGATAAGATGAATTTACGCATGGATAAATATCATTGAAGGTTTTAGAACAAGTATAATCATTTTATGCTATAATTTTTTAAAAAAAACTAGCAGTGACAGCAGTAACAAGTAACGTATTTTGATTAACCCAAAATTATGATAAGAGTATTGATAACAGGCTGCTTCAAGCGGCTGTCCGTTGCAAGTCCTCGGGGCTCAGCCACACAGGGCAACGGGGTAGCGGTGTCTTCGTGCCCTCAGCCCCGCTACCCCGTTGCCCTGTGGGCTTCGCCCCTGCGGGCTTTTCACTTCCATCCGCAGCAGATGGAGAAACACGCGACTGCCCCCTCTAAAACATTATGATTAAAATATTTTATTGAGAATTTTTTGGATTATATTTTTTTGATGTT
>CALEWF010000272.1 GCA_937925455.1 uncultured Flavobacteriales bacterium
GCTGTTTTGCCCATATCAAACTCCTTGAGTATGCGGGCAATTTGTTCGGGTGTAAATCTGCTCTTTTTCATAATATATTACAGTTTAAAGTTATTCCTTTTTTTCTACTTTTAAACTGTACTATTTTCGGGGGAGCTTACATCTCCATCTGTTGTAACATATCTTATACGTGAGCAATTTTATAATTTTTCACCACGTCATGAGACATTAGAAGATAAATTACCTCAAAAAATTGAATATACTTTATATTTACTTAGTGTTAAAGAATGGAACCTTGATACGCTGGTGTATCTTATTTTATGGCGGCCACTAAAGAGACTGGGTAAATTAATACCATTGTATTCATTATCAAAAATTTTATTCCTTTTCTTTCCTTTTTACATTGCTGCAATTTGGATACAGATGAATAAACCTGAATGGATTGTGGCCGACCAATTGCATATCATACCTACTTTTATTGCATTTATAGGTTTAATATTTGTTTTGAAAGCCTATGCTGAGCGAAAAAATGCATGGTTAGCTTGGGTGTTGGTTTTTCTTAATCATTTATTAGTAGCATTAGCTGTTACCTACAATGAACATTTTGATTGGTCTCATCATGCATTTTATTTGTCTGGAATTATCATTTCTTTTATTATTGGTTCATGGGTTCTTTTGCGTCTTAAAGCATTAAATGTCAATTTTGATTTGAATACTTATCAAGGGTATGTTCAAAAATACCGATATTTAGCTTTAATATTTTTATTTTCATGCTTAGGGATGTCTGGATTTCCTATTACACCAACCTTCATAGGCGAAGATTTAATTTTTAGTCATATTCATGAAGACCAAATTTTATTAGCGTTGTTTATTTCGCTAGGTTTTATATTAAATGGCATAGCATCAATACGTATGTATACCAGAATATTTCTTGGAATATATCCTGATCAATATACACATAAACCGTATTTCAATTCTTAAAATTATTTCTTATGAATACAAGTTTTAAATCATCCATGCAAAAACCTTTAACTGGAATTAAAGGATTAAAACAAAATTGGAAATCAGATTTAATATCTGGTTTTTTAGTATTTTTAATTGCACTTCCATTGTGTCTTGGTATTGCAATGGCTAGTGGTTTTCCTCCCGTTAGTGGAATTTTTTCGGCTATTATTGGTGGATTGTTGGTTAGCTTTATTGGTGGTTCACAGCTTACAATTAAAGGTCCAGCAGCCGGTTTGATTGTTATTGCATTAGGGGCTGTTGAAGAATTGGGTAAGGGGGATATGTTGCTTGGATATAAATACACTTTAGCTGTAATTGTATTTGCTGGCATATTACAAGTGATTTTTGGATTACTTAAATCTGGAATTTTAGGTGATTTCTTTCCATCTGCGGCCGTGCGTGGTATGTTAGCTGCCATTGGAATTATTATTGCTTCAAAGCAAATTCATACACTTATGGGAGTAAAGCCAGAAGGAAATGAGCCTTTGGAACTAATTACTGAAATTCCTCATAGTTTTTCTCAATTAAATCCTGAGATTTTTATTATCGGCATAGCTAGCTTATTAGTTTTATTTATTCTTCCTCTCTTTAAGAATAAATATATAAAAATGATACCTGCTCCATTAATAGTATTATTTGTTGCTATTCCACTTGGGCGTATTTTTGATTTAGAACACCAACATACATATCTTTTTTTAGATAATAATGAATATACAATAGGACCAAAATACTTGGTAACATTGCCTGAAAATCTATTTTCTGCTGTGAGTTTACCAGATTTTACTCAATTATTTTCTACTACATCTATTAAATATATTCTTATGTTTGCTTTGGTTGGTAGTTTAGAGTCATTGTTAAGTACCAAAGCTATAGATACTTTAGATCCTTACAAAAGGAAATCAAATCTTAATCGGGATCTATCTGCAGTGGGAATTGGAAATATTATTTCTGGTTTTATTGGTGGACTACCCATGATTTCTGAAATTGTGAGAAGCTCAGCCAATATTAATAATGGTGGAAAAACCTATTGGGCAAATTTCTTCCATGGGTTATTTCTTTTAATATTTGTAGCATTCTTTCCTGATTTATTACATCAAATACCGTTAGCTGCTTTAGCTGCTATGCTCATATACACGGGTTATCGCCTGGCTTCACCTAATGAATTTTATAAAACCTATAAAATTGGATGGGAACAATTAGTAATCTTTCTGGTAACAATAATCGTTACACTTACTACTGATTTATTAATAGGTATTGTAGCAGGTATATTTATGAAATTAGTCATGCATTTTATAAATGGACTTCCCTTAAAGTATGCCTTTAAACCTATGTTTTCAGTGAGGAAACAAGATGATGAAACGTTTATTGTTGATGTGTATCATTCTGCTGTTTTTACTAATTATATCAAGCTAAAACGTTCGTTAGATAGTTTACCTAAAAAGAAAACGATTATTATAGATTTTTCTGGCGCTTATTTAATTGATCATACGGTAATGGAAAATATTCATCATTATCAACATGATTATAATTTGGAAGGAGGAAGATTTATATTGCAAGGATTAGATAAATACAAAAAGTTTTCTTCTCATGAATTAGCTGCCAGAAAAAAATCAAAAAAAAATTTATGATTAGATTTTATTTATTGATTTTTATTTTATGGAGTAAAGTCTTGTTACATTCCCAGAATTTTTTTACTTTAAAAAAAAACAGGGATATATCCGATGCTCTTACTATTAAAATAGACACAAGTAGTAGTCATTATATTCGCTTTACTGTGACCAATCAAATTTGGATTCGTTTTAATGAAAGTAATCCTGGCACACTGGTAGCTGATAAGTACAAACCATATACTTTTGATATAGGAATTCGCCGATTACGTTTGCAAATGATTGGTCAGGTGTCTGATCGTTTTTTTATATATTTTCAATTTGGAATTAATAATTTCAATAATCTTTCACCTCGAAAATTGGGTGATTTTTTTCATGATGCCGTAGTAGAGTTTACTCCCTGGAAGCGACATTTAACCTTAGGTACAGGCTTAACCGGTTGGACTGGTTATTCTCGCTATTCATCGCCGGCAATAGCTTCTACTATGATGTATGATGCTCCTCTATTTGAACAGGGTACTAACGATGCTAACGACCAGTTTTTAAGAAAACTCAGTATATATTTGAAAGGTAAATTTGGAAAGTTAGATTATAGAATCATTCTTTCCAATCCGTTTTTGGCTACTACTTCACCCATTTTTAATCCTAATATTTCGCAATATGCCAATTTTACACCCAAAGGCATTTCACTCCAAACTGGAGCTTACTTTCAATATCAGTTTTTGGAAGAAGAAAGTAATCAGCTTCCATATACCGTTGGAACCTATCATGGAAAGAAAAATGTGCTGAATTTAGGTGCCGGTTTTCAATTTCAACCTGATGCTTTGTGGAGCTTATCGAATAGTAACGATACCGTATTTCATGATATGAAAATCTTTGCCGGCGATGTGTTTTATGATGCACCCATTGGAGAGCATAAAGACATGGCATTATCTACCTACATGGCTTACACGTATTATGATTTTGGTCCGGGTTATTTGAGAGAAGTTGGAGTAATGAATCCTGGACAAGCGGTTGATCCAGCTTTGGCATCGCTCAACGGAACCGGAAATGCATATCCGATGATTGGTACCGGGCATACGATTTTTACACAAGCCGGATGGATGATGCCTTCGCGTTGGTTTAAAAGCAAGGCATTTACCATGATGCCATATATTGGTGTTCAAACCTCAGTTTGGGAAAGGCTTAGCGATCCAATGGTAACTATTGATACCGGAATGAATTTTTTATTTGAGGGGCATCGGTACAAGATTAGTGTGAATTATCAGAATCGCCCCATATTTGATGCAACCTCCTATAAACAGATTAAACGAAACAGCAGTATAATTTTGCATTTACAAATAGCTATTTAAATCATATTGTTCATGTATCCCAAAGTAATATCCCCAAAATTTTAATTTTAAAATTGATAATAGGCTGCTTTGTGCGGCTGTTCGTTCCAAGTCCTCGGGGCTCAGCCACATAGGGCATCGGGGTAGCGGTGTCTTCGTGCCCTCAGCCCCGCTACCCCGTGCCCTGTGGGCTTCGCCCCTGCGGGCTTTCCACTTCCATCCGCAGCAGTCCACCCCGCAGGGGCGGATGATTTGAAGATGAATCAATTTGGAAATTAAATAATGCCAAATTATGCATTAGAAAAAATATAAGGAGGGCTAAGATCACCAACTTTTGAAAAAAGTCCTTCCAACCATATCCTTTTTTGT
>CALEWF010000273.1 GCA_937925455.1 uncultured Flavobacteriales bacterium
CATAGAATCGGTTTTAATACAGAAATGAAAATGAATTTGCATTATATCCGGTTTTCTATTGCATAATTTGGGTTTATGTAACAGTGGATACAAACCTTTTTGTTTTTCTGGATGTTTACAAAAAATTTCTAATGCATAAACCGGACTTAATAACATTTAGAGGGGAGGTCGCGTGTTT
Source organism: uncultured Flavobacteriales bacterium (assembly GCA_937925455.1). GTDB lineage: Bacteria > Bacteroidota > Bacteroidia > CAIKAF01 > CAIKAF01 > BA4. Next base: position 179 of record CALEWF010000273.1, read on the forward strand.
TTCCACCTCGTAGGTACGGATTCACACGCTGCCCTTTACTCTAAACCATTTACTTTTTTACCCCTAAAATTTTTTTGATTTCATTCAACTTTAACAAGGCTTCTACCGGCGTAAGGGTATTTATGTCCAGGTTTTCTATTTGTTCTTTTATTTGAACAAGCACGGGGTCGTCTAATTGAAAAAAGCTTAATTGAAATTGTTCTTCTTGCACTTTTTGCTTTTTGCTGGATACCGGTTCACGGTACGTTTTTTCCAATTGCTTTAATACTTCATTGGCTCGCCGAATTATTTCGTGAGGCATGCCTGCCATTTTTGCCACATGTATTCCAAAGCTGTGTTCACTGCCTCCGGGTTCCAGTTTCCGAAGAAATACTACTTTATTTCCCAATTCTTTTACGGCTACATGAAAATTTTTTATTCGTGGCAAGCGGTTAGCCATTTCGTTCAATTCATGGTAATGGGTGGCAAATAATGTTTTGGGCCGGTATTTCGGATGCTCATGCAGATATTCGGCAATAGACCAGGCAATGGATATTCCATCGTACGTGCTGGTGCCACGCCCAATTTCGTCTAACAAAATCAAACAACGTTCGGATAAGTTGTTCAATATGCTGGCTGTTTCATTCATTTCTACCATGAACGTAGATTCGCCCATACTTAAATTATCAGAAGCACCTACCCGAGTAAAAATTTTATCCACAATGCCAATGCGTGCTTCCTGGGCTGGCACAAAACAGCCTACCTGTGCTAATAATACAATTAATGCAGTTTGCCGAAGAATGGCCGACTTACCGCTCATGTTGGGTCCGGTTATAATCAGAATTTGTTGGGTGTCTTCGTCTAAGTAAATATCGTTTGGTATATAGGTTTCTTCAACTGGCAATGCTTTTTCAATCACCGGATGCCTTCCCTGCAAAATAGTAATGGATGTGCCTTGATTTACTTCCGGCCGGCGATAATTGTTTTGAATAGACACTTCAGCAAACCCTTGCAGGCAATCCAGTTCACTTAGCAGCCGGGCATTGAGTTGAAACGTAGGAATGAATTGATGCAACCATTGTACAAATTGCTGATAAAGTTCTGTTTCAATGGCAAGGATGCGGTCTTCGGCACCCATTATTTTGGTTTCGTATTCTTTTAATTCTTCGGTGATGTAGCGTTCGGCATTGGTGAGTGTTTGGCGGCGAGTCCAGCTGGCAGGTACTTTGTCTTTATGAGCATTGGTTACTTCCAGGTAGTATCCAAAAACATTGTTAAATCCAATTTTGAGAGAAGAAATCCCAGTACGTTCTATTTCGCGTTGCTGTATTTGGATTAACGTTTCTTTGCCTGAAATGGAGAGCATTCTAAGTTCGTCAAGCTCGGTATGTACACCCGTATTAAATACCCCGCCTTTTTGCACCGCTACAGGAGCGTCTTCGCGAATTTCGCGATGGATTTTTTCAATTGCAGCATTACACGGGTTGAGTTGATCGGACATGGGGCGAAGCAGAGGTTCATGACTTAAATTTTTTTGAATGTCTGCTACTGCTAGCAGTGCTTTTTTTAATTGATTAAGTTCTCTGGGGATAACTCTTCCGGTGGCAATACGTGCAGTGAGGCGTTCCAGGTCGCCTATTTCTTTCAGCCAATGCTGTAGGTCATGGAGCTTATCGCGGTGTTTGAAAAAGAAATCGGTAACTTGTAAACGTTGTTCAATGGCAGCCACATCTTTGAGCGGCATTACCAACCAGCGGCGCAGGGTGCGGGCTCCCATCGGGGTAACCGTGCGGTCTATCACATCATGCAGGGTGATGGCTTTTTCGTTGGAAGAATAGATGAGTTCCAAGTTACGAATGGTAAAATTATCCAGCCATACATGCGTGTTTTGGTCAATACGTGAAATGGTATTAATGTGTGAAGTTTGGTTGTTTTGCGTTTCGCTGAGATAATGAATGATAGCTCCGGCAGCACAGGTGGCTAAGTGTAGGTCTTCAATCCCAAACCCTTTGAGGGTAGTTATGCCGAATTGCTTTAGTAACAAGTCTCGGCAAAATTCATATTCAAAAATCCATTCGTCTAAACCAAACAAGTTGTACTGTTCTCCAATAATAGCAGTAAGTTGGCGTTGTTTGCTTTTTTGATAGATTACTTCTTTGGGTTGAAACGACTGTAGTAAATTTTGTGCGTAATCTAAGCTGCCCTCGCCTGCCATAAATTCGCCGGTGCTTATATCCAGGAAAGCAATTCCGCATTTTTCTGGTTGCAGGTTAATGGCGCAGAGGAAATTGTTGGATTTATTGTCTAATACATTTTCATTTAGGGTAAGGCCTGGCGTTACCAGTTCAGTTACGCCCCGCTTAACGATGGTTTTGGCCATCTTGGGGTCTTCCAGTTGTTCGCAGATGGCAACCCGGTATCCGGCACGTACCAGTTTGGGCAGGTACGATTCCAGCGAATGATAAGGAAAGCCTGCCAATTCGATATGCGATGCAGCCCCATTCGCCCGTTTGGTTAATACAATACCTAGTACCTTGGAGGTGATGATGGCATCCTCTCCAAAGGTTTCATAAAAATCACCTACCCGAAACAATAAAATCGCATCCGGGTATTTCCCTTTGATGCTGAGGTATTGTTTCATTAACGGGGTTTCACCACTTCCTTCTGTATTTATTTTTTTTGCCATTTGCGTAAAATTCTGAATTTCCCTTCGGTTCACCCTTTTTTTATTGCTTTATTTTTACACGAAATTCTAACATTCATGAGAAAACTTAAGCTCCACGAACTGGGTCGGAAAACAGTAGAAGAGTTTATACAAACTAATAAATTCCCCATCCGGGTTATTTTAGATGATATTCGGAGTGGCCATAATGTAGGGTCAGTGTTTCGTACATCGGATGCGTTTTTGGTAGATCGCGTGTATCTCTGTGGAAAAACACCGGCTCCCCCGCATGTTGAGATTTATAAAACCGCCTTAGGAGCCGAAGATACCATCGCTTGGGAAAAATGTTCTTCAGCGGTCGAAGCCATCCAGCGTTGCCGGCAAGAAGGTTATAGTATCATTGGACTAGAGCAAACAACCGCATCAATAAAACTCCATCAGGCAATATTTTCAAAACATGAAAAATATGCTTTAGTATTGGGAAATGAAGTAAATGGGGTGGACGAAAATGCATTGAAGCTTTGCGACCAGATTGTCGAAATTCCCCAACTGGGTACCAAACATTCATTAAATGTATCTGTTACTGCAGGCATTGTGCTTTGGGAAGTTTTTAGCAAGATGATAAAAGATTAATCCCCAAATAGTCATTTAGCGTATTGATATTATGCTGCTTAAGCGGCTGTTCGTTGCAAGTCCTCGGGGCTCAGCCACACAGGGCATGGGGTAGCGGTGTCTTCGTGCCCTCAGCCCCGCTACCCCGTGCCCTGTGGGCTTCGCCCCTGCGGGCTTTCCACTTCCATCCGCAGCAGACGGATCATCGGGTGAATCCACCCCTAAGGGGCGGATTCACCCGATGATCCCTATAAAACAGTATGATTAAAAATTCTAATGACAAATCCGGGTTAAAATAACCTATCCTCGTCCTTTATCGCATCTTGTACCGCCAGTGATACTTCATGAGCTACCCGCAGGTTGAGCGTAGAAGGAACAATCTTATCAAATGCCATATTATACACACTATTGGCTATGGCATGCGCTGCAGCCAGCTTCATTTTAGTAGTAATGTGTTTGGCTTTACCATCCAATGCCCCGCGGAAAATTCCAGGGAATGCTAATACATTGTTGATTTGGTTAGGTAAGTCGCTACGGCCGGTTCCCACAATTTTTGCACCCCCTTTAAATGCTTCTTCGGGCATGATTTCCGGTACAGGGTTCGCCAGCGCAAAGATAATACTGTCTTTGTTCATGCGGCGAATATCATCGGCAGTAAGCAGGTTGGCCTGGCTTACACCAATAAATACATCAGCCCCATCTAAAGCATCATACAATGAACCTTGTACATTATTCAAATTTGTCCAACTTAATAACGATTTTTTAAATTCATTCAAATCATCCCGGTCGCGATGAATAATCCCTTTGCTATCACATAAAATCAGTTCTTTTACGGCTATGCCATCTCCTGTTTCCTGAGTATCCTCATTAGCCGCACTACGTAATAACTTTGCAATGGCAATCCCGGCAGCCCCTGAACCATTTATTACAATTTTCAGGTCGTGAATATTTCTATCCATCAGCTTGCACGCATTGATTATACCTGCAAGCACTACTACTGCAGTACCATGCTGATCATCATGAAATACCGGAATGCCCAGATCTTGCAACCGATCTTCAATTTCAAAGCAACGCGGGGCAGCAATATCTTCTAAGTTGATCCCTCCAAATACGGGGGCTATGCGTCTAATAGTTTCTATCACCTCTTCAGTATCCTGTGTATCCAAGCAGATTGGAAATGCATCAATCCCGGCAAATTTTTTAAACAACATGGCTTTACCTTCCATAACAGGTATAGATGCTAAGGCTCCAATGTTTCCCAGTCCAAGAACTGCGCTACCATCGGTTACCACGGCCACTGTATTTCGTTTGATAGTATATTTCCATACATTTTTAGGGTCTTCGGCTATTTTAAGGCAAGGCTCTGCTACACCGGGCGAATACAGTAGGGCTAAGTCTTCTTTGCTTTGAATTTCCATCTTGGGCTGCACTCTGATTTTTCCTCGCAACTTTTCATGCAGGAATAATGATTCATGAAAATAATCCATATTTTGCATATTAAATTTCAGGTCAAACTTACGGCTTTTGAGTAAACTTCCATCATTTTTCATATTCATATTCGGCATAATTGGGTGGGCTTTTTATGGCCAACTACGTGCACAGTTGCCAACTCATAGAATACTATTATCACACATGCTGTTGGATACCAATGTCCTGCAGCAAATCATTGCTTTGCGCCATGATAGTATAGTGGTTTTTTCTCCTGAAAACGGAAAGAATACGGTGCTTTGTATCCTTCCAAATGCTTTGTTGTATGATTGGTTATTAATAGCCCTCGAAAATGACCCCAATGTGCTTTATCAAGCTATGAAATCTTCTAGCTGGCAGCAATTAGCTAAACCTTTCTCATTTCTTCCTAAGCCTTCGAAATTTAGTGAATTAAAAATAGCATTAGACCCAGGACATTTTGCTCATAATTTATCTACTGCCATGCTTGAAAAAAAATATTTACGAATACGCGATTCCATAGGGCAAGAATACACATTGTACGAAGCGGCATTAACAGAACAAATTGCCAGTATTTTGCAGGATATGTTACAGCGTGAAGGGGCTACTGTTATGTTAACCCGTCAGCCCGGCCTTTCGGCATTGAATGTAACTGCTGAGCAATGGGTAAAAGGGTGTTGGCAAAAAGCGTTAGAAGAGTCCGTGCAAAAAGGATGGATAGAACAGGCAGAAGCTGAAAAATATCGTACTTATACCGATGTTAAGAAAATTATTCAGGATTTCTTCAGAGTGTATGAAATGCATAAGCGTGCAGAAGCAATCAATGCGTTTGCTCCCCATTTGGTGCTGAGTATTCATTACAACGTAGAAGAAAAAAATGTTCCCGATAAGGCCGGTTTTCATGCATTGCATGCTCGTAATTATTCCATGGTCTTTATTCCGGGAGCCTATGCCGCCAATGAGTTGAAACACCCTTTAGACCGATTGACTTTTTTACGCCAATGGCTAGGCCCGCAAGTATTGCTATCAGCCAAGGCTGCAAGGGTTTTCCAACGATATATTGCAGATTCTCTGGGAGTGCCGGCTGTAACACCACCCATCACCGATGAATTAAGTTATCTGCAAAAGTATTCGCGGTTACATCTCATCCATTTTCCTGGAGTTTATCATCGCAATTTATTTTTGTTGCGTCATGTTCGATATCCAATAGTGCTCTTAGAACCTTTACTGCAGGACAACGAACATGAATTTTTTCAATTATTACAAAAGGATGCTCGTTATGTAACAGTGAATGGCGACACCTTGAACATTAGCCAACGGGTATTGCAAACGGCTCGAACATATTTTCATGCCCTCAAAGCTTGGATGAAGGAGTAATCACCCTAAGTTTTTTAAAATAAGGCTGCTTTAGCGGCTGTTTGTTGCAAGTACTCGGGGCAAGGCTAAGTACTGTGGCAATACGCCGGGCTTAGTTCCCTCGCCGGCTTCTTTGCACACATTACTAAGCCTTGCCCCTGCGGGCTTTCCACTACCATCCGCAGCAGTCAACCTTTTAGGGCGGATGAGCGGATTTTCGGCGTCTTTGCGACCCGCTAAAAGCGGGGAAGCAATCTCTATGATACTGGGGTGGAAAAACCTTACAGGTTTTTAAAAACCTGTAAGGATTAGCATCGTAGCATACAGATTGCTTGGGGCTATCGCCCTCGCAAAGACGGTAAGAACATTGGGGCAGCGAGCGAATACGCCAACACGAGGCGGAGAAACCACACGTTCGCCCCCAGAAAAAAAATTAACTTATGATGAGTAGCTTTTGAAATTTAATGCTTGGCTTTTACTTCTTACTACATGGCTAATTCTTTTACCTGATGATAAGCTTTAAGTCCATGAGCTAAACATTCCATGGCTTTGCTAATAGATTCTTTATTAAGTACATAAGCCAGACGCACTTCGTTTTTTCCTAATCCAGGGGTAGCATAAAAGCCACTTCCGGGGGCCATCATCACAGTTTGGTTTTGATACACGAATTCACTCAACATCCAGATGCAAAAATCTTCTGCATCTTCAACCGGGAGTTGAGCCACCGTATAGAATGCTCCGCCGGGATTGGGGCATTTTACACCCGGAATTTGATTTAATAAGCCCACCATCACGTCTCTGCGATGCTGGTATTCTGTTACTACTTCGTCAAAATACGATGGTGGGGTGTCTAATGCAGCCTCTCCGGCAATTTGACCAAAAGTAGGAGGGCTTAAACGAGCCTGCGCAAATTTCAACGCCGATGCATATACCTCTTTATTTTTGGTAAGTAAAGCACCGATACGTGCACCGCACATGCTGTAACGTTTTGATATAGAATCTACAACTACGAGGTGTTGTTCTAATCCATCAATTTCAAACGTAGAAGTATGTTTTTTACCGTCGTAAACAAACTCTCGATATACTTCATCCGCAAATAAAAACAGGTTATGTTTTACTACAATGTCTCTAAGGGTTTCAAGTTCTTCCCGTGTGTATAAATATCCGGTGGGATTGCTGGGGTTACAAATCAAAATAGCTTTGGTGCGGGAAGTGATTTTTTTCTCAAATTCATCTATTGCCGGCAAGGCAAACCCATCTTCAATATGAGCAGTAATGGGTATAATGCGGGCTCCGGCCGTAAGAGCAAAGCTTAGATAGTTGGCATAAAAAGGTTCAGGGATAATAATTTCATCCCCTGCATCTAAGCAACTCATCAACCCGAATAATAAAGCTTCTGAGCCTCCGGTAGTAATCATTACTTCGTCGCTGGTAACCGGGATATTTAGTTTTTGATAATAAGCAGCCAGCTTTTTACGATAACTTTCATTACCTGCAGAATGACTGTATTCAATAATATTACCTGTAAAGTTTTTCACGGCATCCAAAGCTACTTGGGGCGTGTAAATATCAGGTTGACCAATATTCAGGTGATATACTATGCGTCCCTTTCGTTTAGCTTCTTCAGCATAGGGCACTAATCGTCTGATGGGGGAAGCCGGCATTTGTCGGCCTTTGTTAGAAATTGAAGGCATATTTTTTTAAATTATACTGTTTTAAAAATAAAAAACCCCGAAAAGTTTTCGGGGGTAAAATTAACAATTATGAAATGAAAAGCCGATTATTCAACGGGAGCTCCGCTGTTTGATTTAGTAGGCAAACCGTCGTTAGCCGGCGCCTGTTTTACGTTACCTTTTACAGAAACTGTATGGTTTTTATAGATTGGATTGCCATTAGCATCCTTTCCTTCCACTTCGTTGGTAGTAATAGTTACCGTTTTGCTGATAGGCCCGGAACGTGAGGTATCATATTTAATTTTGATAACCCCTGTTTGACCCGGGCGAATGGGCTCTTTGGGCCATTCTGGAACAGTACAACCGCAACTTCCTTTGGCATTGGTAATTAAAAGTGGTTCGTTTCCAATATTTTTAAATATAAATTCACGTGTTCCATCGCCTTTGTATTCTACTTCACCAAAATTAACTTCCATTTTTTCAGCACTAAATACCGGACCACTTGCTTTTTGTGCCAATGAACGAAACACTCCGGTTACAACAAGCAGTGAAACGATGTTTAGAATGATAAATACCTTTTTCATATGCAATAAAAATTAAACTAAAATTAAAATAGATTATGGTTGTTTTACGTTTCCTTTCACCTGAATCACATGGTTTTTGTAAATAGGATTACCGTTGCTGTCTTTCCCTTCCACTTCGTTGGTAGTGATAGTAACAGTTTTATTAATGGCTCCAAGGCGGCTGGTATCGTATTTAATAGAAATAACACCGGTTTTTCCAGGCATGATGGGTTCTTTGGGCCAGGTTGGCACTGTACAGCCGCATGACCCGGTAGCATTGGTAATCAAAAGTGGTTCTGACCCGGTATTGGTAAATTTAAATTCACGGGTACCATCGCCGTTTTGAATCACTTCTCCAAAATCTACTTCCATTTTGGTTGCTGAAAATTCAGGACCCATGGATTTTTGAGCATGTACAGAAACTGCATTAACAGCAATAAACAATGCAACAGTCGAAAGGGTAGTAACTAACTTTTTCATATAAATTTAAATTATGTTTTGATTTTGCTTTTACAAAGTTAATTCCTCTTTGGTTAAAAATTTTGTCGTTAACAACTCTTTAACCTACGGTGAAATTTATGATGAAGGTAGGTAAAAAGATTGGAATAAAGCAAGCCAATTAAATCTTTGATTTGCATTAGCTTTTAATCAGGGTAAGTTTTGCAAATTTTAGTAATAGTTTTTTTTCGCCTTCCTGAAACCGGATGGTGGCCATGCGATTCATATCATTGCCCTCTACTTGTAAGATGGTGCCTCTGCCAAATTTTCCGTGCATTACTTCTACTCCGGGCTGAAAAGCTGTGATTGGTTCAGTAGGTCCGCTAAATGTTGAAGCAGGTTGATTGGATATTTTCTTTAAACCAGAGCCTTTAGGAATGTTGTATTGATTGACCGGAGTTCGGCTGCTGACAGATGTAGCACTTCGGTTTCCCATGCCCGGCAATCCCTGTGAAGGCAAACTAATTTCGAGGTATTCGCGGTCTATTTCAGCTAAAAACCGGCTGGGTTCACTCATAATAAGTTGGCCGTATCGGTACCTGTTTAAAGCGAATGACAAATACACCTGTTTCATAGCCCGGGTAATGGCTACGTAAAATAAGCGGCGTTCTTCTTCCAGTTCTTGTCGGCTATTGATGCTAAGCTGCGAAGGGAACAGATTTTCTTCCAAGCCAACAATAAACACATAGGGAAACTCCAATCCTTTGGACGAATGGACGGTCATCAATGAAACCTTGTTGGGGTCATCATCTTTTTCATTATCAGCATCCGTGAGCAAGGCAATTTCTTCCATGAATTTAGGAAGTGAGTTCCCGTTATCTTCGCTGGTTTCCTGTTCACTAAATTCTTTTATCCCGTTGAGTAATTCTTGGATGTTTTCGTAACGACTCACCCCTTCTGGGGTTTTGTCGTTAAAGAGTTCTTTAAGTAATCCGGATGAGCTGGCAATATGGCTTGCCAAATCAAAGGCATTGTGGGTATAAATCATGCTGGCAAAACTCCGAATCATGACCATGAACTCTTCAATTTTTTTTATCACCCCGGGAGAAAGCCCGAGTTTTATTTCGTGCAGGTGCGACATTAAAGTCCAAATGCTTACCTCGTTTTCTCCGGCGGTGGCTACTAGTTTTTCCAATGTGGTTTTACCAATACCGCGTGCCGGATAGTTAATAATGCGTTTCAACGCTTCTTCATCGTGCGGGTTGATAACTACACGGAAGTATGCCAGTAGGTCTTTAATTTCTTTACGCTGATAGAAAGATAATCCTCCGTATATGCGGTATGGAATATTGAAACGCCGCAGTGCCTCTTCCAATGCTCTTGACTGGGCATTGGTACGATACAAAACAGCAAAATCACTGTACTGCAGTTGATGATTCATTCGGTTTTCAAAGATTTGTTGTGCTACAAAATTCCCTTCTTCATTATCGGTAGTAGCTCTAAAAACTTTGATTTTATTTCCGGCATGATTTGCTGTCCATACATTTTTTTTATGCTGAAGTGTATTTTTTTCAATGATACTGTTGGCGGCCTTTACAATATTTTGCGTTGAGCGGTAGTTTTGTTCTAACTTAAATGTTTGTAAATCCGGATAGTCTTTTTCAAAGTTCAGGATATTTTCAATATTGGCACCGCGAAATGCATAAATACTTTGTGCATCGTCACCCACTACACAAATGTTTTGATGCAAGGCTGCCAGCATTTTAATGATGGCGTATTGAGCATGGTTGGTGTCTTGAAACTCATCCACCATGATAAACCGGAATCGGTTTTGATACTTATACAAAACATCCGGATGTTTTTTAAAGAGTTCGTACGTTTTTAGCAACAGGTCATCAAAATCCATTGCACCAGCTTTAAAACATCGCATTTCATACTTTTCATAGATAAGACCCATTTTGGGTTTGCCAGAAACTTGGTCGTCTGTAGTAATATTCGGATGTTTGATGTATTGTCGGGCATTGATTAGGGAGTTTTTGGCTGAAGATATTCGATTGTAAACAATGTTGGGTTTATAGATTTTATCATCCAGCCCCAATTCGTTAATAATGCTTTTTAACAGGCTTTTCGCATCATCCGTATCATAAATAGTAAAGTTATTTGGATAACCGATTTTTTCGCTTTCAATGCGGAGTATGCGTGCAAAAATAGAATGAAACGTTCCCATCCACAGGTTTTTGGCTTCCGATTCTCCTACCACTTTGGCAATACGTTCTTTCATTTCGCGGGCTGCCTTGTTGGTAAAAGTGAGTGCCAAAATCTGAAAAGGGTCTATACCATGCTGAATCAAAAATGCAATGCGATATGTCAATACCCTGGTTTTTCCCGAACCAGCCCCGGCTATAATCATCACAGGACCTTCTATGGCCTGCACTGCATTCAGTTGCGGTTCATTTAAATCTTTGAGATAATCCACTCCCTTGGTTTTTTTACAAAGGTACTACAAGCATTGGGAATTTTTTAGTCAACTTTTTAACATCCCATTTCTTTATTAACTCATCAATTTTTTAACTAATTGCATATTGAATTATATTAGTATGATTTACTTTAATGATGGAAGCTTTAAGAAATATTAGCATCATTGTAAAAAACGAATCATGGTAGATTATCACATTACCCTTCGGTTTTTGGCAGAACCCTCGGATATTAACTTTGGTGGCAAAGTGCATGGTGGGGCAGTAATGAAGTGGATTGACCAAGCAGGTTATGCCTGCGCAGTAAATTGGTGTAAGCAATATGCGGTAACAGTGTATGTTGGCGGGATTCGTTTTTTTAAACCCATATTTATTGGAAATTTGGTAGAGATCCGGGCACGGCTGGTTCATACAGGATGCTCTTCTATGCATATTATCGTAGATGTATTTAGTAAAAGACTGCAAGACGCTGATTATGTAAAGAATACTCATTGTTTAATCATTTTTGTTGCGCTGGGTGAAGATGGAAAACCAGTTGATGTACCTGCATTTCAACCTTCAACGGATGAAGAAAAACGCTTGCAGGAGTATGCTTTACGCTTGATGAATTTGCGTAAAAGCATCGAAGATGAAATGAAAGAATTTTATTGATATGCCTTACATTGACGATCATAATTGGCTAAAGCAGATCCAACAAGGAGAATCCATCCGACAGGAATTTAAATTCCGTATTGACAGCAGTCGAGAAATTGCTCAAACACTTTGTGCTTTTGCCAATACAGAAGGTGGTACGCTTTGGGTGGGGGTGAAAGATAACGGAAAAATTTCGGGATGTAATCCAGAAGAGGAATTTCATATGATTTCAGGCGCTGCTCGGTTGTATTGTTTTCCTGAAGTGAAAGTGTATTTTACTACAATGATTTTACGGGGCAAACAGGTGCTACGTTGCGATGTACCTGTATCTGTACTAAGGCCACATTTTGCTAAAATAGCAGAAGGGAAAAAACAGGCATTTATTCGGCATCGTGATTTTAATGCCGTGGCAGGGAGAGTGATTCTTAAACTTATGAAACAAGAATTGCATCCGGATATAAAACCAGAAGTGTTTAAACCATATGAGGTAATACTACTGAATGTTTTGAAAGAAAATTCACAAAGCAGTATCAGTAAATTGGCTCGTTTGACAGGTTTCCCAATTTGGCGGGTAGAAAATTTATTGGTACGATTTATTCGTTGGGAATTGGTAAAAATGAATATTCAACCTCAAGGCATCACTTATGAATTAGTTTCTGATTGATGACTATCGTCTTTTGGGTTGGTTTTATTATTTAGTTTAGGGTTTGAAAACGGCTAATTTGTCTTTTTCAAAGGCAATCCTAACCATGTTAACGGTAATTCATTAAATTTATAATGACAATTAACACTCTGGATATAATCAAGTACATCTTTATACTCAGGCTTTTTAAACCAGTCACTTAAAACATAAACATATTCTACCCTTAATCCTAAGGGAGTAACTAATTTTAAATACTGTTTTCTCTTAAAATCACAGGTCTGTAACTTTTCATCAACTGAACCGGCTACCTGTTGGTATTTGACTTCTAATATAAATAACGTATCCCTAACTATGACAAGCATTGCATCATCAGGCAAAAGTTTCCTCGAAATTATTTTTTTCCAATCAACATTATTTTCCTCAAGAAATCTATAAAATTCATATTTCCTAAAACACCTCGCTACTAATTTTTTTTCAAAATAGACATCAATCCCTGCCCTTTCATTTGATTTTTTTAGATTATATCCCGGAATTTTTTCTAATAATTTATACAGATCAACTTTTTCTTCAAAATTTAATCCGGTTAATGTCATTGAACCACCTTTTCCCCCTTTTCTCATAATAATACCTCAAAAAGATTAGGATTATTTTTTTTATC